>JBDSPC010000137.1:0-12808 GCA_039914485.1 Nocardioides sp. | reverse complement strand
GGCCTCGCGCAGCGGCATGTGGGGCCTCGACGGCGCCCTCGAGGGCTGGACCCCCGACCTGGTCACCTTCGGCAAGGTGATGGGCGGCGGCTTCCCCGCCGCGGCGTTCGGCGGTCGCGCCGACGTCATGAGCCGGCTCGCGCCCGAGGGTCCCGTCTACCAGGCCGGCACCCTCTCGGGGAACCCGATTGCCACCACCGCCGGCCTCGCCACGCTCCGCCTCGCCACGCCCGACGTGTACGCCGACCTGTCGGCCACTGCCGACACCATCTCGGCCGCCGTGGCCGATGCGCTCACGGCCGCCGGTGTGCCCCACGCCGTACAACGGGCCGGGACGATGTTCTCGGTGTTCTTCCGCGACGGCGCGGTCACCGACTTTGCCGGCGCCTCCAAGCAGGACACCCAGGCATTCGCCGCCTTCTTCCACGCGATGCTCGACGCGGGAGTCTACCTCCCGCCGTCGGCCTTCGAGTCGTGGTTCGTCTCGTCCGCCCACGACGAGCGCGCCGTCTCCGCCATCCTCGACGCCCTCCCCGGCGCCGCCCGCGCCGCCGCTGCGATTGGATCCGCATGAGCGAGCGAAGCGAACGAATCAACAAACACAGTGCGCGTGGTGCCTCATCCGTGCACGGAGCGAAGCGAGTACACGGATGAGTATCAAGACGATCGTCCACCTGCTCCGCCACGGTGAGGTGCACAACCCGGAGGGCGTCCTCTACGGCCGCCGCGACGGCTTCCACCTCTCCGAGCTCGGCCGCATGATGGCCGACCGGATCGGCACGTCCCTGGGCGACCGGGACATCGTGCACATCCGTACGTCGCCGCTCGAGCGTGCGCAGGAGACGGCCGCGCCGCTCGCCGCCGCCCGCAGCCTGACGCCGGTCCTCGACCCGCGGGTGATCGAGTCGGCCAACAAGTTCGAGGGCGTCAGCTTCGGCGGCGGGGCGAAGACCTTCCTCAAGAACCCTGCCCTGCTCCGTCACCTCTACAACCCGCTCAAGCCGTCGTGGGGCGAGCCCTACGACGAGATCTCGGCCCGGATGATGGCCGCCGTCGACGATGCGCGCGACGCGGCTCGCGGGCACGAAGCCGTGATCGTGAGCCACCAGCTGCCGATCTGGACGACGCGGCTGTTCGTGGAGAAGAAGTCCTACCTCCACCACCCGAAGAACCGCCAGTGCACGCTCTGCTCGGTCACCTCGCTGCACTTCGACGGCGACCGGCTGCACCAGGTCGTCTACTCCGAGCCGGCCGGCGACCTGATCCCGGTCGGCGACCGCTCGGCGCCCTTCTCCGCAGGTGGGGCCAAGCCGGAAGACCGCCCGTGAGACGAGCCGCTCTCCTGCTCGCGCTGGTCGCGCTCCTCACGACCGGCTGCTCCTCGCTCGAGGGGACCGGCGACAAGGGCTACATCTCCCAGGACGGGAGCGTCACGCAGATCCCGGCAGCGGAGCGGGACAAGCCCATCGACGTCACCGGCGACGACCTGGACGGCAACGAGATCTCGCTGGCCGACCATCGCGGTCGCGTCGTCGTGGTCAATGTCTGGGGCTCGTGGTGTGGGCCGTGCGTGGCCGAACAACCTGATCTCGTGGACGCGGCCGAGCAGCTTGCGGACCGCGCGGACTTCATCGGCGTCAACATCCGGGAGACCTCCGCGGACAACGCCAAGGCGTTCGTGCGTTCCTACGACGTGCCCTACCCGTCGATCTACGACCCCGGCAGCTTGGCGCTGCTCTCCTTCTCCGAGGTCATGCCGGTGCGGTCACCGCCGACGACCTTCGTGCTCGACAAGCAGGGCCGGATCGCCGCCGCGATCTTCGGTGCGCTCCCGTCGGTGGGGACCCTGGTGGACGTGGTCGAGGACGTCGAGGCAGAGACCAGTGGGTGACCTCTTCCGGGAGACTGCGGCCTCGGGCTCGCTCCTGCTCGCCCTTCCGGTCGCCCTGCTGGCCGGCCTTGTCTCCTTCTTCTCACCCTGCGTGATCCCGATGCTCCCGGGCTACCTCTCCTACGCCACCGGCATCTCCGGTGCCGATCTCGCCGAGGGCCGCCACGGTCGGGGACGGATGCTCGCCGGGTCGGTGCTGTTCGTGCTCGGCTTCGCGGTCGTCTTCGTGGCGCTGGGTGCCATCACGGGGCAGTTCGGCGTGTGGTTGTCGTCGCACGTGCAGCAGCTCAATGTGGTGCTCGGCGTCTTCGTGATCCTGATGGGGCTGGCCTTCATCGGCCTCGTGCCCCTGCTCCAGCGCGAGGTCCGCTTCCACAAGGTGCCGGCCGTCGGACTCGTGGCCGCGCCGTTCCTCGGTTTTCTCTTCGGTCTCGGCTGGACGCCGTGCGTCGGCCCCACGCTGGGCGTCATCTTCAGCCTGTCGGCACAGGAGGCGACCGCCGCCCGCGGCGCCCTCCTCTCGGCGGTCTACGCGCTCGGACTCGGCCTCCCCTTCATCTTCGCGGCGCTCGCCTACCGCCGCGCGCTCTCCGCCTTCGCGGTCGTGCGGCGCCACCAGCAGTGGGTCACCCGGATCGGCGGGCTGATGCTCGTGCTGATCGGCGTCCTGCTCGTGACCGGAGCATGGGACTGGGTCGTGCAGTGGCTGCAGATCAAGCTGATCAGCGACTTCGAGGTCGTGGTGTGAGCAATCCCGAACCGAAGGACACCGGAGGCCGCGACCGGCAGGCCACCCCGATGCCCACCGACATGAACGCGCGCGAGCTCGGTCGCTGGATGTGGCGCCAGGTCACCTCGATGCGTACGGCGCTGGTGCTGCTGCTGCTCCTGGCGCTGGCCGCCATCCCCGGATCGATCGTGCCGCAGGAGGACGTCGACTCCCTGGGTGCCTCGCGCTGGCGGGACGCACACCCGAAGCTGACGCCGATCTACGAGAAGCTCGGCATGTTCTCGGTCTACGACTCCCCGTGGTTCTCGGCGATCTACATCCTGCTGATGATCTCGCTCGTCGGCTGCATCGTGCCGCGCACGGCCGTCTACTGGCGCGCGCTCCGGGCCAAGCCGCCCGGGGCGCCACGGAACCTCTCGAGGCTGCCCGAGCACGCGACGCACACGACAGCGGACACCCCTGGCGACGTGCTGGCGCGAGCGGCGGCGGAGCTGAGGAAGCGGCGCTATCGCGTCGTGGTGGGCGAGGACTCCGTGTCGGCCGAGAAGGGCTACCTGCGCGAGGCGGGCAACCTCGTCTTCCACCTCTCGGTCCTCGTGGTGCTGGTCGGCTTCGCGATCGGCGGGCTGTACGGCTACAAGGGCGGCGTGATCGTGATCGAGGGCAAGGGCTTCTCCAACGACCTCACGCAGTACGACGACTTCGTGCCCGGCAGCCTGTTCAAGGGCGAGGACCTCGAGCCCTTCTCGTTCACGGTCAAGGACTTCGAGGTCGACTGGCTCACCGAGGGGCCGCGGGCCGGCATGGCACGCAAGTTCGTCAGCACGCTGGAATATCAGGAGACACCGACCTCCGAGGTCAAGACCTACGACCTGAAGGTCAACCACCCGCTCACCATCGGCAGCACTGAGGTGTTCCTGATCGGTCACGGCTATGCGCCCGTGATCACGGTGCGCGACGGCAACGGCGACGTGGCCTACAGCGGGCCGACCGTCTTCCTGCCCGTCGACCAGACGTTCGCGTCGTTCGGCGTCGTGAAGGCCGGCTTCGCCGAGCCTGCCCAGATCGGGCTGGAGGGCGACTTCTACCCGACGTTCGCGCTCGGCGACGGGCTGCCACGCTCGAGCTTCGGCGACCTGATCAACCCCCTGTTGTCGCTGTCGGTCTTCACCGGTGAGGTGAACACCGGCGAGTCGATCTACGTCCTCGACAAGAGCGACACCGAGCAGGTCATGAAGGCCGACGGCAAGCCCTTCCGCCTCGACATGCGCGAGGGCGACACGATCGAACTCCCGGACGGCCTGGGGAGTGTCACCTTCGACGGCATCGAGCGCTGGAACAAGATCCAGATCAGCCGCACCCCCGGCAAGCTCATCGCCCTGACCGGCGTCGTGATGGCGCTGCTCGGCCTGCTCGGCTAGCTCTTCATCCGGCCGCGCCGGGTGTGGGTGCGGGCACGCCGCGACGAGAACGGCGACACCGTGATCGACCTGGGCGCGCTCGACCGGAGCAACGGCGGAGACCCGGAGCGTGGCGAGCTCGAGCTCGCAGGGATCATGGACTCGTTGCAGACGACAGACAAGGAAAAATCGTGACCAACGCATCGTGGGAAGCGCTGAGCAACCAGGCGGTCGCGGCCAGTGGGGTCGTCTATTTCCTGGCCCTGCTCGCGCACCTCGTCCAGTGGGCGGCGCTGCGCAAGCTGCCGGCCGACGAGGTCGTCACGACGGGTCGTACGGCGATGGCCGGACGCCTCGGCGTCCTCCTCACCGTCATCGCCGTCGGTGTGCACGCGGTCGCGCTGGCAGCACGCGGGATGGCCGCGGACCCCAACCGGGTGCCGTGGGGAAACATGTACGAGTTCACGCTCGCCGGCACCTTCTTCGTCGGGTTGCTCTACCTCCTCTTCCTGCGCAGGTTCGCGCTCGAGTGGATGGGCCCGCTCGTCGTCGCCTTCATCCTCACGCTGCTGATGGTGGCCGTGATCTGGCTGCACGAGGAGGTCGCGCCACTGACCGAAGCGCTCTACTCCTACTGGCTGATCATCCACGTCGTCTCCGCCGTGATCGCGACCGGCGCCTTCACCCTCGGCGGCATCGCCTCGGTGCTCTACCTCCTCAAGGAGCGCTCGACCGCGGAGCGCGGCTACCTCGCCCGCCTGCCCGACCTGCTCTCGCTCGACCGGATCTCCTACCGCATGCACGCCTTCGGCTTCCCGGTGTGGACCTTCGCGGTGCTCATCACCGGGCCGATCTGGGCGCACCAGGCGTGGTCCTCCTACTGGAACTGGGACCCCAAGGAGGTGTGGGCGTTCATCACCTGGGTCGTCTACGCCGCCTACCTGCACGCCCGCGCGACCGCCGGCTGGAAGGGCCGCAACGCCGCGATCGTCGCCCTCGTCGGGCTCGCGACGCTGTGGTTCAACTTCATCGGCATCAACTTCTTCAGCTCCACCAGCCAGCACTCGTACGCCGCACCGGTCATCGCCGACCAGCAGCACCCTCCGGAGGTCTCACTGTGAAGGAATTCGCCGTCTACACGGGACTGCGCGTCCTGCTCTTCGTGGCCAGCCTGCTGACCATCACGCTCATCTGGTCGCTGTTCACCGACGGCCGGGTACCGGCGCTGTGGCCGCTGGTGCTCGCCTTCGCCGTCTCCGGCGTGCTGTCCTACTTCCTGCTCAACCGCCAGCGCATCGCCTTCGCCCGCAAGGTCGAGGAGCGCGCGGCCCGCGCCGCCTCGAAGTTCGAGGAGCGCAAGGCGCGCGAGGACGACTGACCGGTCACAAAGTGGCATGAAGGATGTGCCGAGCGGTCACAAAAGTACGGAACTTTGTGACCGGTCGGCGGGTTGGTGCGCAACTTTGTGACCGGTCGTCAGAAGCCGGTCAGGTTGTACGGCGGCACTGCGAGGTCCGCCATGGCCGCGAACCGCGCGACCGCGTCGTCGGCACCGTCGACGCGGCCGGCGCGACGCAGCGCCGAGACGTGGGCGCCGCCGAGGTACATCGACCCCAAGGTCTCCGCAGTCACCCGGACCTCACCCGCCTCATCCGTGCGCGTGACCTTGGCGTGGCCACCCTCGCTCACGATGCGGAACCGCCCGGCGGCATGGCCCTGGTCGTCCTCCACCTCGAGCACCACCTGGCCGTCCACGGCCCACGGTCGCGCGGTCAGGGCTCGCTCGACGTCGAGGATGCGCACCCAGAGGAACTCCGAGACCGCGGTGTAGCTGACAGCGTTGATGTCCGTGAGGGCCCACTGCAGCGGGTCGTCGGGGTGTGCGAGACCGAAGGTCACCTTCTGGGCCATGTCGATGCCGCCGAGGAAGCCCCACAGGGCGAGGCCTGCGGTCGTGGTGAGCGCCATCATCTCGGTGATCTTGATCTTGCGCTCGTCGCCCTGACCGTCGGCCTTGTAGAGCACGACGCCGTCGACGGTGCCGTCCCCGTCGAGGTGGACGGCCCCGCGCAGCTTCTTGTCGGCTCCACCGTCCTCGAAGTCGAAGGCACCGGTGTGGATCACCTCGTAGAACTGCGGCCAGTCGACGGATCCACGATTCGCGGCGTGGAACTTGTCGAAGACGCCCTTCACGATCGGCCAGGACTCGGGCGGCTCGATGAGCTCCACCCGCCCCGGGTCGTCGAAGGCGCGCAACCCGAACCGGGGGCCGGTGTTGACCTCGATCTTCTGGGCGAAGGTCGCCGCCCCGAAGCCCCACCGGCCGTAGATCGTCGCC
Source organism: Nocardioides sp. (assembly GCA_039914485.1). Lineage (GTDB taxonomy): Bacteria > Actinomycetota > Actinomycetes > Propionibacteriales > Nocardioidaceae > Nocardioides. Next base: position 6,449 of record JBDSPC010000137.1, on the reverse strand, counting down.
TCGCTGGCGGTGAGGGCAGCCACCGGGATGCCCGAGGTCACGGCGTCCGCGAGGTTGGTCTCCATCAGGCGGCGTACGAGCCCTCGGCGGCGGTGGGCCGGGCTGGTCGTGACGTCGGTGATCATCCGCAACGGCAGCAGCTCGTGCCCGGCGTTGAGCGTCTTGTCGAAGTGGGCGAAGGTCGCGACCGGGACCGGGCCGGCGCCGAACTCGCCCTCGGGCAGCCACGCCCCGGCGCACACGACGTCGTCGGCGCGCGCGTGGGTCAGCCAGACCTTCTCGAACTCCTCGCCCGGGCGTCCCTGGTGGAAGCCGCGCTGGACGGCGCCCAGCCAGCCCCGACGGCGGGCCACCGCCGCCTCTGACTCGTCGGATTCGGCGGAGAGGTCGAGGGTTGCGAAGTCGTAGTCCACGGCGACCACGCTAGCCAGCGTGGCAACCGGATTTAACCCAGGAGCAGCAGGGGTACGGCGACCAGAACCGCCCAGATCAGCTGCCCGACCCCGGTCTGCTGGAGCACCGGGATCAGCCCCGGACCAGTGGCCCCGCCGAGGACCGTCCGCAACGCCGGCAGCATCCGGAGCACGAACACCAGGCCGAGCAGGCACCACCAGGTCGACGCGCCCGCGACGGCCACGACCGCGACAGCGGCGGCCCCGACGAGGAGTGCATAGAGGTAGCGGGTGCGCTCGTCCCCGAGCACCACGGCCAGCGTGCGCTTGCCGGCGACCGTGTCGGTGGGGATGTCGCGCAGGTTGTTGACCACGAGGATGGCGCACGCCAGGGCGCCGATGCCGACGGCGCCGTACAGCGCGAGGAGCTCGAAGGTCTCGGTCTGGACGTAGGTCGTGCCGATGACGGCGACCAGCCCGAAGAAGACGAAGACCATCACCTCGCCGAGCCCGAGGTAGCCGTAGGGCTTCGAGCCGCCGGTGTAGAACCACGCCGCCAGCACGCAGACCACGCCCACGGCGACCAGCCACCAGGCCGTGGTTGCCGCGAGTGCGAGGCCGGCCACGGCGGCGACGCCGAAAGCCAGGAATGCTGCGGTCTTCACGGCCTTCGGGGTTGCCGCACCGGAGCCGACGAGGCGCATCGGTCCGACGCGCTCGTCGTCGGTGCCGCGGATGCCATCGGAGTAGTCGTTGGCGTAGTTGACCGCGACCTGCAGTGCGAGGCTGACCACGAGCGCGAGGGCCGCCTTCCACCACACCGGCTCATCGACGTACGCCGCAATGCCGGTGCCCGTCAGGACGGGCGCGACGGCAGCGGGCAGGGTGCGGGGGCGGGCTCCGGCGAGCCAGTCAGTCGGGGTTGCCACCGATGGATTGTGACAGGGGGCTGACGCCGCCCGGCTCGGCGGGCTGGTCGCCCGTGGGTGGCCCGACGGGCGCGGCATCGAGAACGGCGTCGTGGGACGCCTCCGAGGCGGACGCGTCGGCGAGCACATCGGCCGGCACGTGCTGCTCGAGGAAGCGGCGCGCCATTGCGGTGGTCGGGTGCAGGGCGGCCGCGGCGAACGTGATGATGGCGGCGATGATCAGCCACCCGGTGCTGCCCCAGTTCATCACCAGGAACGTGTAGAGAGCGGGCGCCCAGACCCGGCCGAGCGTGCCCGTGAGCTCGGCGGCACCCTGATATTCGCCGCGCCGCCGCGGGTCCATCAGCTCCGCCTCGAGCGTCCAGCTCGCGGCCGAGAGGTAGAGCTCGGCGCCGGTCAGCGTCACGTGTCCGAGGAAGAACAGCGCGATGGTCCACAGCCCGACGGAGTGATGGGTCGACAGCGCGATCACGCAGGAGACGATGAAGAAGACCGTCGAGAGCCGGATCGCCCACAGTGCGGTGGCCGTGTCCTTGATCCCGCGCGCGGCCGCGAGCGGCAAGAAGATGCACATCACGGTGTTGGTGCCGAAGAGGAAGGCCAGCACCACCCAGGGCGCGTCGGTCTTCTCGACCAGCCACAGCGGGATGACCAGGTTGAGGATGACCTGGTTGGTCCAGAGCGTGCCGTGGAAGAAGCTCGACACCAGCCAGCCGATGTTGCGCATCGGCCCCGGGCCGGCGATCTTGACCTTGCGTTCCTCGGTGGTCTTCAGGTCGTGCGGGGCGTCGGGCAGGAACGTGACGTTGACGGCGTTGAGCATGAACACCGCCGCGGTGAACCACGGCACGGCGTGGAGCAGTGTGAGGGACTCGAAGGCGAGCGCGATCGCGCCGAGCCCGGAGCCGAGGGTGAAGCCGACGTTGAGCGCGGAGTACATGTAGGCCCGCGACTTCACCCGCTCCTTGGGCGGGAGGACGTCGATCGTGTAGGCGCCGTGGGCCGTGCCCCCGAGGGCGCCGATCACCTCCATCACGATCGCCATCGCGACATAGCCCTGGAAGCTGTCGATGAAGGGCCACACCGCGAACATCGACGCCTGGCCGGCACTGCTGATCGACCAGCAGCGCTTGGCGCCGACCCGGTCGACGATGCGGCCCATCGGGTAGGCCGCAAAGAATCCGGCGATGCCGGCGATGGTCAGACCGAGGCCGACCTGCGCGACCGTGAGGCCGACGATCTGGGTGAAGAAGACCGCCGAGCCGGCCATGAACGTGCCCTCGCCCAGCGCGAACATCAGGGACTGGGTCGCCAGCCGACCCGCCAGGTGGGACGGTGGCTTGGCCTTGTCGATCCATCGTGTGCGCGGACCCGAGTCTGTGGTGGTCATCACCGACCATTCTTGCCTGTGGCACCGACATTCGTCGCGGAATTTTTGTGGCCAGTGTCTATTGGTGGCCATCTTGTTGTGCGCACGCGTTCAGTCACCCTGGGCTCGCCTCGGCGCCGCCCGCACGTGCGCACGCTCACCCTGCTTGCCGACCAGGCTGAGGAACTCGACAGGACCTGAGCTGGTCGCGCCGAACCAGTGCGGGGTGCGGGTGTCGAACTCGGCTGCCTCGCCGGGTTCGAGAATCAGGTCGTGCTCTCCCAGCACGAGCCGGAGCCGGCCGTTGAGGACGAAGGCCCAGTCGTAGCCCTCGTGGGTGCGGAGCTCGGGCTCGGCGTCATCGCGCCCGGTCGGCAGCACGAACTTGTAGGCCTGGATGCCGCCGGGCCGGCGACTCAGCGGCAGGATAGTCCGGCCGTCGTTGGTCGTGATCGGGCGCAGGTTGATCCGCGGATCGCCGGTCTCGGGGGCGTCGACGAGCTCGTCCAGCGTGACGGCGTACGCGCGAGCCAGGGGCAGCAGCTGCTCCAGCGTGGGGCGGCGAAGGCCGGCCTCGAGCCGGGACAGGGTGCTGGTCGAGATGCCCGTCTCGGCGGCGAGGTCGCTGAGCGTGATGTCGCGGCCTTGGCGCAGCTGCTTGAGGCGCGGCCCCACGGCATCGAGGGTGCGATCGGTGGAGTCGTCCATGACACCAGTTTGCCATTCGGCAACAACGTTTGCGAATCCGCCTGTCGGCGGTCACCATGGTGAACATGACGCACTCGTTCGACAAGGACTACTGGGACCAGATCTGGCACGGCGACCGCGCCATGTCGATGGGCACCAGCCCGGCCAACCCCCACCTGATCCAGCATGTCGGCGACCTGACGCCGGGCAGCGCCCTCGACGCGGGCTGCGGTGCCGGCGCCGAGGCGATCTGGCTCGCCCGGCACGGCTGGCAGGTCACCGGCGCAGAGATCGCAGCGGCGGCCCTCGAGACGGCGGCCGAACGCGCCAGGGCGAGCGGCGTTGCCGAGCGGGTGCAGTGGGTGCAGGCCGACCTGTCCGGGTGGGAGCCGGAGTCGACGTACGACCTGGTCACCACGCACTACGCGCACCCGGCGATGCCGCAACTGGAGTTCTACGACCGGATCTCTTCCTGGGTCGCGCCCGGCGGCACGCTGCTCATCGTGGGGCACCTCCACCACGGTCACGGCCATGACCACGGCACGCCTGCCGAGGCCTCGGTGCGGGCCGCCGACATCACTGCCCGCCTCGACGCGGGGGTCTGGGAGATCGACACGGCCGAGGAGTCGCACCGGTCGATGAACGGCACGTCGATCCACGATGTCGTCGTCAGGGCGCGCCGTCGGCCTACGCTGGCGGGGTGACCCCGGACGAGGTTGGCGGCTACGCGGAATCGCTCGCTGGCGTGAAGCGCAAGGGCACCGCGTCGCGTCCTGCGTGGTACGTCAACGACCGGTTGGTGGTACGCCTGCACGACCCGAACACGCTGGTGATCCGGGTCCCGCTGAGCCGACGCGAGCCGCTGCTCGAGGCCCACCCGGAGACGTTCGGGGTGCCGCCGCGGATGGAGGCGCACCACAAGGTGGAGGCCTACCTCGACCAGGCAGAGCCCTCCGCCGTACGCACCGCCATCCAGCTTGCCTGGGAGATGCAGCGGTAGCCGTCGGCACGTGCACCGCCGGCGACCTTCCCGAGATAGCGTTCGCGGGTGAGCCTCCTCCGCCCCTCCGACGACGCGACGGAGGCGATCGCCCAGCTGAAGACCTGGCTGGCCGCCGAGGATCCGGAGCGCCTGCTCATCGAGACCTCCGGCTCCACCGGCCTCCCCAAGCGCGTCGTCCTCTCGCGGGACGCCGTCGTCGCCTCCGTCGAGGCCAGCGCTCGCCGCGTCGGAGCGCAGGGCCAGTGGTTGCTGGCGCTGCCGTCGTCGTACGTCGCAGGCGTCCAGGTCATCTGCCGGTCGCTGCTCGCCGGGCATGACCCGGTGGTGGTGGACGGCCTTGATCTCGCAGCCGCCGGGGGCGGCGCCTTCACGTCGGTGGTCCCCACGCAGCTGCACCGGTTGCTCGAGGACGAGCACCAGGTCGCCGCACTGCGCAGCCTCCACACGATCCTGCTCGGCGGTGGGCCCATCGACCCGGCCCTCCGTGGCAGAGCGGAGGCGGCGGGCCTCCACATCGTTGCCACCTACGGCTCCTCCGAGACCGCCGGCGGCTGCGTCTACGACGGGATGCCGCTCGACGGGGTGGCACTCGCGATCGGGACGGACGGTCGAGTGCGGATCGGCGGACCGACGATCTTCGAGGGATACGACGGTGACGCCGCCCTGACGGAAGAGACGCTCGTGGACGGCTGGTTCCTCACCTCCGACGCCGGTCGGCTCGACGACGACGGACGGCTGCACGTCCTCGGGCGGATCGACGACGTGGTGATCAGTGGCGGCGTCAACGTGCCGCTGCCCGCCGTCGCGGCCCGGCTGCGCGAACATCCGGAGATCGAAGCCGTCGAGGTCATCGGCGTACCCGACGAGGAGTGGGGGACGCGCGTGGTCGCGTTCGTGGTCGGTGACGGCGAGGACGTCCGCGACTGGGTGTCCGCGGTGCACCCGCGCACCTGGGCGCCGCAGCAGGTCGTCTCCCTCCCCGAGCTCCCGCTGCTGCCCAACGGCAAGGTCGACCGCCAAGCGCTCAGGAGCCTCGCATGATCCACGTCTTCTCGATCCCGCTGCGCACGAGGTTCCGCGGCATCACCGTGCGCGAGGGCGTCCTGGTCAGGGGCGCGGCCGGCTGGGGCGAGTGGTCACCGTTCCTGGAGTACGGCGACGACGTGGCCAGGCCCTGGCTGGCCTGCGCGGAGGAGGCGGCCGCGGGGGACTGGCCGACGCCGCTCCGCGACCGGATCCCCGTCAATGTCACGGTCCCCGCGTGCAGCCCGGAGCGGGCCCGTCAGATCGTCCTCGCCGGCGGCTGCACGACTGCGAAGGTCAAGGTCGCGGAGCGCGGGCAGACCCTCGCCGACGACATCGCACGACTCGAAGCGGTTCGCGACGCCCTCGGCCCCGGCGGCCTCATCCGGGTGGACGCCAACGGCGGCTGGGACCTCGACGAGGCGGTCCGCGCGATCACCCTGCTGGAGCGCGCGGCCGGCGGTCTGGAGTACGCCGAACAGCCCTGCGCCACCGTCGAGGAGCTCGCCGCAGTGCGCAAGCGAGTCGACGTGCCCATCGCCGCCGACGAGTCGATCCGGCGGGCCGAGGACCCCTACCGCGTGCGCGATCTCGAGGCTGCCGACATCGCCGTGCTCAAGGTGCAGCCGCTCGGCGGCGTGCGAGCCTGCCTGCGGATCGCCGAGGACATCGGCCTGCCCGTGGTCGTCTCGGGCGCCGTCGAGTCGAGCGTCGGCATCGCCGCGGGCGTCGCCCTCGCGGCCGCGCTGCCGACGCTCGAGCACGCGTGCGGGCTGGCCACGATCCAGCTGCTGACCGACGACGTCGCGGTGGAGCCGATGCTTCCGGTCGACGGGTTCCTGCCGGTGACGACGCCCGAGCTGGACGATGCCGCGCTCGCCCGTCTGAAGGCCCCGGCGGACAGGGTGGCCCACTGGGAGCGCCGGCTCGACGCCGTACGGCAGGATCGTCGCTCGTGACCTTGTCCTCCGACCTTGCGCGCGCCGTCGTCCAGTCGCTGGTCGACGCCGGTGTGCGGGAGGTCGTCCTGTGTCCGGGCTCGCGCA
>JBDSPC010000169.1:0-11133 GCA_039914485.1 Nocardioides sp. | reverse complement strand
CGGTGCCGCGGCGAGGCCGGTCAGCAGGGCGGCGGTCGTGGTGGCGAGGGCGGCGTTGCGACCGGAGCTGGGCAGGATCGTCCGGATCCGGGTGGTGGTGCGAGACATGCGCCGAGCCTACGTTCCGGAACCTTCCACCCGCGTCGCCCTTCCGTGCGGGCCGGACAGCGATCACCCTCGTGACCCATGAGCACCTTGGTCGGCATGGACACCGAGGTCGTCACCGACCTCGCGCACGGGCTGCTCGCCGACGCCGACCGGATGGACGACGTGTCCACCCGGCTGCGCGGCGTCATCGAGGACCTGTCCGCGCGATCGTGGCGGGGGACCGACAGCGCCGAATTCTGCGCGATCTGGCAGCAGGCCCACGACCCGGCGCTGGTCGCGCTCGCCACCCGGTTGCGCGAGCTGGGGCGCCAGGCGTTGCTCGAGGCCGCCGACCAGGACCGCGTCAGCGGTGTCTCCGCGGCCGGGTCGGCACCGGTCGTGGCCGGCTCGTCGCCGTACGCCGCGGTGAGCCCGGTCGGGGGACGGCACGACCGTGACCTGCTGGCCCTGGCCAACGGGACCTACCCCGGCGCGAACATCGCCGAGGCGGGCGGCCGCTTCCGCGAGCTCGGGCGTGACGAGCTGCTGCGTCTGGGCATCGCCGACGCCATGCTGCGCGACGACGCCACCGGCTTCTCCGCCACGGTCCATCGCGGCGCCGACGGCAGCACGGTGCTGGCCTTCCGCGGCTCCGACGGCATCGACGCAACCGACTACGGCCTCACCAACGTGCCCAACGGGCTCGGCCTGCCGAGTGCGCAGGGCGGGCAGGCGATCGCCCTCGCGCAGCGACTGGCGGCGAGCGTCGGCGCCGACAACCTGACCATCACCGGGCACTCCCTCGGCGGCCACCTCGCCGCGGCCGGTGCGGTCGCCACCGGAGCCCGCGCGGTCACCTTCAACTCGGCGCGGCTCGGCGACGTCGACTTCTCCCGAGCCCTGATCGCGAGTGGTCGCGGCGGCAACGTCCCCGGGGTGATCGCCAAGACGGCCTTCACGCGCAGCAACCCGCTGAGTCCCGTCGGCTTCCTCTACGACCCGCACGCGGCAGAGCGCAGCGCGATCAACGCGTGCGGGCAGATCCGCAACTACTCGACGACCGGCGAACCGCTCAACCTCGTGCAGTCGCTGCGGCTCGGCCCGCGCCCGCTCGGGGAGCAGATCCCGATGACCGACCCGTCGTCGGGGCTGCTGAAGCGGCACGGTCCCGACGGACTGATCGAGACCTGGGACAACACGTTCCGCGGGGGCGGTCGCTGAGGTTCAGCCGCGCCGGGTTCGCAGCACGAGGTCCGAGTGGTGGTGGGCGCCGGGTCCCTCGGGCGCCGTGCGACCGCGCTCGGTCGCGACCTCGATCGCCCAGCCGTCGCGGCCGGTGAGGGCGTCGAGCAGGTGCTCGTGCCGGACGTAGTCGTCGGGGTCGAAGCCGTGCTGGCGCGCCCGCTCGGGATCGACGTGCGCGTGGTGCACGACCAGCAGCGTGCCGCCCGGCGCGACCGCGTCGAGCAGGGTCTCGATGATCGCCCCGTCGCCGCGCAGCAGGGCGGGATAGAACGCGATCACCAGGTCGTACGCCGCAGCGTCCATCTCCTCCAGCCCGATCACGTGCCAGGCGACATCCGCGCCGGCCATCTCGGCGGCACGCGTCGCGCGGCTCAGGGCCTTCGCCGACACGTCGATGCCGGTGACGCGCCAGCCCCGCTCGACCAGCCAGATCGCATCAGCCCCTTCGCCGCAGCCGACGTCCAGCGCCGTACCGGGCTCGAGAAAGCTGGCCTCGATGACCAGCTGCTCGTTGGGATGCCCGCTCCACATCTGGTCGTCGCCGTAGCGCTCGTCCCACGCCTGCGGCGAGTGGTGCTCGTGCTGGCCCTCGCTCATCCGACCTCCCTATGCGGAGTGTGCACCAGCGACGACTCTGGCGGGAGGTGCGGCCCCTCTGGCACGGTGGATCCATGTCATTTCTCGGCAGCTACCCACCGGAGGTCTATACCGGTGACAGCGGCGAGGCGAGTGCCTGGATCAGGCGCAACGACACCCCGCCCGACATCACCTACGCCAACGGCGGCACCTGCGAATACCTCGTGCGCGGTGACCAGTCGCGCGGCAACCTCGGGGTCTATCGCTGGACCTTCGGCGAGGGCGAGAGCGGCCCGGGGCCGCACTTCCACCGCACCATCTCCGAGCACTTCTACATCCTGCGCGGGACCGTCCAGCTCTTCGACGGCAACGAGTGGGTGCAGGGGCAGGCCGGCGACTACCTCTACGTGCCCGAGGGCGGAATCCATGGCTTCAAGGGCGCCGGTCGCGCCCAGATGCTGCTGAGCTTCGCGCCCGGCGGGCCGCGCGAGGACTACTTCGAGACGCTCGCGAGCGGCCGGGAGATGAGCGACGAGGAGCGCGCGGAGCTCATGTTCCGCCACGACAACACCTGGCTGTGAGGAGGCCTGCGTAGGTTCGGGGCATGGAATTTCGATACCTCGGCAACAGCGGGCTCAAGATCTCGGAGATCACCTACGGCAACTGGCTGACCCACGGGTCCCAGGTGGAGAACGACGTCGCCACCCAGTGCGTGCGCGCCGCCCTCGACGAGGGCATCTCCACCTTCGACACGGCCGACGTCTACGCCAACACGGCGGCGGAGACCGTCCTGGGTGAGGCGCTCAAGGGCGAGCGGCGCGAGTCGCTGGAGATCTTCACGAAGGTCTACTGGCCCACCGGCCCCCAGGGCAAGAACGACACCGGCCTCTCACGCAAGCACATCATGGAGTCGATCAACGGCTCGCTGCAGCGACTGCAGACCGACTACGTCGACCTCTACCAGGCCCACCGTTTCGACGTGGAGACGCCGCTCGAGGAGACGATGCAGGCCTTCGCCGACGTCGTGCGCCAGGGCAAGGCGCTCTACATCGGGGTCTCCGAGTGGACCGCCGACCAGATCCGCGCCGGCGTCGAGCTGGCCCACGAGCTCAACGTGCAGCTCATCTCCAGCCAGCCGCAGTACTCCATGCTCTGGCGCGTCATCGAGGACGAGGTCGTCCCGACGTCCGCCGAGCTCGGCGTCTCCCAGATCGTCTGGAGCCCGATCGCGCAGGGCGTGCTCACCGGGAAGTACGTGCCCGGCCAGGCGCCGCCGGCCGGCTCGCGCGCTACCGACGACAAGGGCGGCGCCGACATGATCTCGCGCTGGATGAAGGACGACGTCCTCACCGCGGTGCAGGATCTCAAGCCGATCGCGGCAGACTCCGGCCTGACCATGGCCCAGCTCGCCGTGGCGTGGGTGCTGCAGAACGACAATGTGGCCGCCGCCCTGGTCGGCGCCTCGCGTCCCGAGCAGGTCGCCGACAACGTCAATGCCGCCGGGGTGAAGCTCGACGACGACGCGATGAAGCGCATCGACGAGGCCATCGGCTCGGTCGTGATCCGCGACCCGAAGCTGACTCAGACGCCGAAGGGCCGCGTGGTCTGAGACGCATCCCCGGCGGAGATGGGCTCAACCGGCGGCGACGAGCTCGTCGATCTGGTTGAGCGCGGAGGTCATGCCCTCGACCATGCCCATGTCGAGCACCTGCTGCAGCTCCTCGGCCGTGGCATGGATGCTGACGTAGGTAGCGCGGGTGCCGCCGTCGTGCTCGGCGAAGGAGAAGATGCTCCTGCCGACCGGCATGTCCGGGTCGGGGTTGAACTCCAGGTCGGCGAAGCCGTCGTTGAAGCTGAACTCCTTCGGCTCGTTGACCTCGGTGATGTCCCAGAAGCCGGCGTGCTTGTCACCCTCGGGACTCGTCATGAAGTACGTCGACCGCGACCCCGGCTCCAGGCTGTGGTCGACGAAGGTGGCGGGGTACGTCGGCGGACCCCACACGCGCTCGAGCTGTCGCGCGTCGGCGTACACCTCCCAGATGCGCCCCACCGGTGCGGCGAAGTCGGCCACGATGGTCAGGGTCAGGTTGTCCGGGTCGTGCTTGACGTCGGTGACGGGCATGTCACTGGTTCCTCTCGGTGGGTGTGGGTTGGGCGATCAGGTCGTCGATGCGGGCGATGCGCCCGCGCCAGACGGCCTCGAGCTCGGTGAGCATCGAGCCCACCGAACGCACGGCTTCGACGTCGCCGCTGGCCAGCGCCTCGCGGCCACTGCGCCGCTTGCTGATCAAGCCGGCTCGTTCGAGCACGGCGACGTGCTTCTGCACCGCGGCGAAGCTCATGTCGTAGGACGCCGCGAGCGTCGAGACCGAGTGCTCACCGGCCAGCACGCGGCGCAGGATGTCGCGCCGGGTGCGGTCGGCCAGGGCGTGGAACATGGCGTCCGCCCGGTCCTCGTCCTGGTCGATGGTGTCGGTCACGGAAGAAACATACAACCAAATGGTTGTAGGTTGTTAAGAGGAAGCCCTGTCCGAACCCACAGGGGTGGGCCACGATGCGGGGTCCGCCCGTACGTTGGACGGATGAAGCCCTCCGTCTCCCGCACCTTCACCACGACCGCTGCACCCACTGCGGTCTTCGACTACCTCGCCGACTTCACCAACGCCGAGGAGTGGGACCCCGGGACGGTCTCCTGCGTGCGCGTCTCCGGTGACGGCGGCGTGGGCACGACCTACCGCAACGTGTCGAAGTTCCTGGGCCGCGAGTCCGAGATCACCTATACGACCGCCGAGCTCGAGGGCCCCACGCGCATCCACCTGACCGGGCACAACGAGCAGTTCGACGGTCACGACGTGCTCGGGATCCGCGCGAGTGGTGCCGGGTCGGAGGTGACGTATACGGCCGAGTTCGCCTTCAAGGGCACTGCCCGTTTTGCGGCGCCGGTCGTGGCGGCGTACCTCCCGTTCCTGGCTCGCAAGACCGTCGACCAGCTCCAGGTCTGCCTCGACCGGCTGCCGGCCCAGCCGTGACCGCGCCCCTGCCCGTCCGGGCGATCGACACCGCGATGGACCGGTCGCTGGTGCTCGGCTACACAACGATCGGCCTCCGGGTCCGCCGCGCGCTGCCGGGCTGGCCGGCCGACCCGCGCCCCGGCGCGCTCGCCGGCAAGGACGTCCTGGTCACGGGCGCCAGCTCGGGGCTGGGCATCGCCACCGTCGAGGGCCTCGCCGCGCTAGGAGCCACCGTCCACCTCGTCGTGCGTGACGAGGTCAAGGGCACCCGCGTGCGCGACGAGATAGCGGCCCGGCAGCCCGGGTCGACCCTCAGGGTCTGGCGCTGCGATGTCGGCGACCTCGACGACGTACGCCGGTTCGCGGCCGACCTCGGCAGGGAGCTCCCCGCCATCCACGCCGTCGTGCACAACGCCGGCCTGATGCCGCCGGAGCGCACCGAGTCGGCGCAGGGCCACGAGCTGAGCATGGCCGTGCACGTGCTGGGACCGGTCGTGATGACCGAGGCACTCCGACCACAGCTGGCCGGCGGCCGCGTGGTGCTGGTGAGCAGCGGCGGCCTCTACAGCCAGACCCTGCGTGCCGACGACCCGGAGTACCGCAAGGGCGACTACTCGCCGACGACCGCCTATGCGCGCTCGAAGCGGATGCAGGTCGAGATGCTGCCGCTGCTGGCCGACCGCTGGTCCCTCGACGGCATCAACGCCTCCGCCATGCACCCCGGCTGGGCCGACACCCCCGGCGTCCAGGAGTCGCTGCCGCTGTTCCGCTCGATCACCCGGCCGGTGCTGCGCGACGACGCCCAGGGAGCCGACACCAGCGTCTGGCTCGTCGGCTCCGAGCCGGCCCCGCCGGCCGGGCGGTTCTGGCACGACCGGCGCGCCCGGCCGATCGACATCGTGCCGTCGACGAGGGCCAGCCAGGACGCCCGGACGGCGGCCTGGGCCTGGTTGGCGCAGGCCGCCGGCCTCTAGCCTTCCGTGCAGTCGGCCAGGATCCGCGCCAGCTCAACGGGCTTGGTGAACATCGGCCAGTGGCCGGAGTCGATGTCGGCGTAGTCGAGCCGCGTGGCCTTGGTCAGCGAGGGGATGTCGCCCGCCTCGAGCCACTCCTTCGCGTCGGCCGGAGTGAACTCCGGGCAGACCATCGTCACCGGCACGTCGTACCGCTGCTCGTCGGTCAGGCCGACGACACCCTGCGTGACTGCTGCCGGTACGGCGATCGCGCCGGCCGCCACCGTGGCCTTGAGCTCGGCCGACATGTCGTCGGAGTCCGGGCCCTCGAAGGGCTCCCAGCCCGGGAACGGCACCACCTCGTCGACCGGCTCGAAGAACCCGAAGTACTTGTCCCCGTCCTGGTTGGGCATGCCGCCGACGAGCGCGACGTGGGCGACCTTCTCCGGTCGCGCGTCCGCCGCGACCCATGCGAGCGTGCAGGCGGCCGAGTGCCCGACCACCAGGGCCGGGCCGTCCGCGGCGTCGATGGCAGCCACGACGGCGGCCACCTGGTCGGCGTACGTCGCAGCGGCATTGCCGTCGCCCTGCCCGGGCAGGGTCAGCGCGATGGGTCGATGGCCGAGCTTCTCGAGCTCGGGGACCACGTCGTTCCACGCCGATCCGTCGAGCCACATGCCGGCGATGAGCACGATGTCCATGTCAGTTCTCCTCCAGTGCGTCCAGGTCTCGTTCGGCGTAGAGCCGGTGGTGCCATTCCTCGTTGACGACGATGAAGAGGCACTGCCGCAGCGGGAAGTCCTCGATCTGCGGCCAGCCGGGCTCGGTCATCGTCACCGTCTCCTCGAGCCGCTCGGGCGTGAGGCCGCGGATGATGTCGCGGACCATGGCCTGCCGCTTGCGGCGTACGGCGAGCACCTCGTCCAGCGAGGGACGCGCCTCGCGGTCCCAGGGGATGCCGTCCCAGCCGGGAGCCTCGTCCCAGGGCAGGTCGAGCGGGTGCCACGGGACGGGGTCGCCGAGCACCATCCGGCCGGCCCAGGCGGCGCTCGCGAAGCCGAGGTGGCGCAGCGTCTCGATGAAGGACCACTCGCCGCGGACCCGCTCGTGCAGCCGCTCGGGCGGCAGCGCCCGGGCACGGTCCTCGGTCTCGGCCCAGAGCCCTTCGAGGATGGCCCACGCCTCCTGGAACTCCTCGACGGTCTGCGGGTTCATCTTCGCCCGATCGGGCATGCGGCGGTTGAGCTCGGCGTCGACCAGCGGGCCGATGTCGACACCGTTGATCGTCACGTTCTCGATGTTGCCGGTGATCTCGACGTCGACCAGCTCGAGCCCGGGGAAGCGCACGTGGTGGAAGGAGATCGCGCGCAGCTCGGCGTGCTCGATGTGCGCTCCGTTGTCCAGGGATGCGGTTGATCGGTTCATGTGGACCACCCTAGGAACGGTTCAGGACATTCGCCTTCCGGTTTCCGTTCGGCAGTGTCAGGGTGTCGGGGTGAGCGAGACCAGCCCCACGGCGAGAGCGCTGAGAGCCCTCGAGATCCTGCAGAACCGGCCGGGCGTCACCGCCGACGACCTCGCCGAGCGCCTCGGCGTCACCGACCGCGCCGCCCGTCGCTACGTCGCGATCCTGCGCGAGGCCGGGATCCCCATCGAGTCGGTGCGCGGTCCGTACGGCGGCTACCGGCTCGGGCGAGGCGTGCGGCTGCCGCCCCTGGTGTTCAGTGCGGCGGAGGCGCTCGGCCTGGTGATGGCCGTCCTGGACGGGCGCCGTGCGGCGGCCGACGACGAGGACCCCGTCGGGTCCGGCCTCGGCAAGATGATCCGCGCCCTCCCGGTCCAGGTCGCACGACAGGCGGCGACCATGCGCGAGCACGCACTCGCCGTACCCGACAAGTGGGCGAAGCCCGACCCGGCCATCACGAGCGCGCTGGTCGAGGCGGTGGGCGAGCAGCGGCAGGTGCGGATCGGCTATCGCAGCGCCTCGGGCAACACCCATGCGTTCGAGGTGGACCCGTGGTCCGTGGTGGTGCGCTACGGGCGGTGGTACCTGCTCTGCTTCGCCCACCACGCCGACGCCGTGCGCACCTATCGCATCGACCGCGTCACCACCGTCGGTGAGGGCACGCGGAGGTTCGTGACGCCGGAGGGCCTCGACCCGGTGGCGGTGCTCGAGGAGAACCTGGCCACCGGATGGGAGCACGACACGAGGGTGGTCTTCCACGCGCCTGCGTCGGAGGTCGCGCCGTGGTTGCGGCCCACGATGGGGCGGCTCGAACCGTTGGGTGAGGACCGCTGCGTGGTCGTCGGCAGCACCAGCAACCCGACGATGTTCGCCGGCGAGTGGCTGGCCGGGATGCCGTTCGAGTTCACGGTCGAGGGTGGTCCCGAGCTGCGGGCCGCGGTCGCCGATGTCGCGGCGAGGTTGGCGCGATCCGTCGGCGAGTGACCTTGTCCTGCCGTACCGCACCGGACAAGGTGGAGGCATGAGCAACCGAAGCGAAGGCGACTGGGGTCAGACCGAGCTCGACGAGACCGAGCAGGCCGAGGCCGAGATCAACCTCGACGACCCGAGCGCGGGTGACGACGAGCCGTGGAGCCCGCCGGACCGGCAGCCGCGCGGCGCGGAGCTCGCCGAGGTCGAGGACGAGACGCTCAGCATGCGGATGATGCAGGAACAGCCGGAGGCCGAGCTCGACGAGGGGCCGATGCTCGGCGGCGACGACCCGGACGCGATCCCGGCCGACGAGGACGTCCTCGGTGGTGATGCCGACGAGGACGAGTCCTTCGACCTCGACGGCGACCCCGGCCCGGAGTCCCGAGCGATGCACATCGAGTAGGACCGTGCCTAGCGCGCGACCTTCCAGGTGAAGTAGGGCGCGCCGAGCGGTCCCATCAGCCGGATCCAGGCGAGCATCAGCGCCTCGGTACCGCGCGCGGTGGTGATGTCACCGAGGTCGATCACGTCCTGGTGTCCCAGCGAGCCGAGCAGTGACATCACCTGCGCCTTGGCCGCGTCGTCGTTGCCCGAGACGAAGGTCGTGAAGTCGCCGTCGGCGATCAGGTGCGGCTCGACCATCGCGGCAGCCGTCATCGTGTTGAGCGACTTCACCACCCGCAGCCCGGGGAATTCGCGCTGGAGCTGCTCACCGAGCGAGTTGTCGTTGCAGACGAACAGCGACGGCATGCCCCCGGTGAAGTCGAGCGGGTTGGCGATGTCGAGGAGCACGGTGCCGTCCGCGATCTGCGCCGCCCGGATCCCGGCGACCGACACGGCACCGTTGAGGGCGTTGACCACCAGCACCGCGTCGCGCGAGGCCTCGGAGTAGGTCCCGACACCGATCTGGCCGTTCATCGCGGCCCAGGTCCCGAAGTCCTCGGCGCCGGTGCGCGCGAGGCTCTCGGTGGGTTCGCGGGTGCCGATGACGACGTCGAGGCCGAGGTTGGCCAGGCCGACCGAGACGGCTCGCCCGACCATACTGGTGCCGAGGACTGCGATCTTCACGAGTGATCCTCAATCTCTGAATGACGACGGTGGAGCCGTTCGCGGATCTCGTCGGCGGTGTAGGCCCGCCGCTCGCGTTCCTGACGGCCGATCGCGGCGCCGGTTGCGACGCCGCCGAGCAAGCCGGCCAGCCCGAGCAACTTCCACCACGCGAACTTCTTGGCCATGGCCGGGAGCATAGGCGTACGCGCCGGTTTCGGGCAGGGCAGACTTGCCGACATGTTGGACGCCCTGACCCTAGACCAAGCGGTCGATCTCACGCGGACCGGCGACCTGTGGCTCTTCCGTGGTCGTACGGCGGCAGATCGCGCGATCCAGACGCTGACCAACTCCCCGGTCAACCACGTCGGGATGGCCGTCGTGATCGATGACCTGCCGCCGCTGATGTGGCACGCCGAGCTGTCCAAGGTGCTGACCGACGTCTGGACGGGGGGCAACCACCGCGGCGTACAGCTGCACGACCTGCGCGAGGCGGTCGATCGATGGTCGGGCACCTACGGTCAGCAGGCATGGCTGCGCCAGCTCACGCCCGAGGTCGGCCGAGCGCAGGAGGACGCCCTCCTCACCGCGATCGCGCGCCTGGACGGGGTGTCCTTCCCGAGCATGTCGAGGCTCGCGGCCCGCTGGTTCCGGGCCCGCGACGCCTATGTCGCGGTGAAGAAGCGGGGCGTCAAGGTGCGCCCCGAGCAGGCGTTCTGTGCCGAGGTGGTGGCCACGACCCTCCAGGACATGGGCATCATCTCGCTGGACCGGCGAGCCACCTGGTTCGATCCCGGCACCTTCTGGAGTGGGGACTACCTGCCGCTGCGCGACGGCTGGGGCTACGGCCGCGAGGTGAAGGTCGGCAAGCCCGGCCCCGGCCGCGTCCCGAGCGCGCGCGACCGCTGGCGCTGACGTCCTCGTCCCGCCCTTCCCTCTCTCCGCCCCTCCACGGCGGTGAGTGAGCCACCTTTCGTACGTCGAGAAGGTGGCCTGGCCACCGCCGGCCAACGGGCTGACTTATCCACAGCCGCTGGATCGCTCGTTTCCACTCCGGCTCGTCGCGGGAACCCTTCCTCCACGCAATCCCAACGCAGTGGAGGACACCATGACAGTTCGACTCCTGGCCGAGTTCGACGCGATGACTCGCGTCGCGGCCGACCAGCGGCAATCGCGCAACACCCTGATCCGGATCCAGAAGGCGCGCCGCGAGGCGGTGCTCGATCCCGATGCGCTCGGCAAGATCCTGCCCGCCCGCGAGGTGGTGCAGGCATTCCGCGCCGTCAACCTCGCCACCCGCGAGGGCATCTGGTCCGTCACCCAGCGGTGTGAGGTCCTCAGCGACACGGTGCGCGTGATCCGCAACGACTTCCGCGACATCGACGCCGAGATCTCCGCGCGCTTCGAGCACCTGCTGGGTGGTG
Organism: Nocardioides sp.; assembly: GCA_039914485.1. GTDB lineage: Bacteria > Actinomycetota > Actinomycetes > Propionibacteriales > Nocardioidaceae > Nocardioides. The sequence goes on along the minus strand of JBDSPC010000169.1, from coordinate 353 downwards.
CGTGATGAGCATCAAGGCCGCACCCCACCTCGATGTGGAGGCACAGCTGGGCTCACTGTGTGCGGAGATCGCGGCCGTCATGAGACCCCTCCTGGCGCCGCTGGTGGACAGGTGGGAGTCCGTCGTCGGCGACGATGAGCAGGTGCATCTGACGTCGCAGCGCTGGCGCGTCATGTCGGAGGCGTTGACGCAGGTCGGCTACGACGAGCGCGCCGCGGTGGCCAGAGTCGCGGGTGACTGGGAAGGCATGGCCAACCTCGCGTTCGGCGAGGCGGTCGACGAGGTCGTGCACGACCTGGAGGAGGTCGCGGAGCACGCCGGCGAGGTCGCCGATCTTCTCGACGGGGCCGCCG
>JBDSPC010000070.1:0-5309 GCA_039914485.1 Nocardioides sp. | reverse complement strand
GCCGAGATGATCATGAGCGCGCCGATCAGCGTCGACCTCTACCCAGCCTGAACTCGTTGCCGTCGGGGTCGGCCAGCTCGACGGCGCCATCAGCCGCCTCGTCCAGCCACGTCGCACCCAGACCGACCAGCTGATCGGCCTCGACGGCCAGGTCGCCGTCGATGACCGTGAGGTCGAATCGCTGCCGGTTCCGGCCGCGCTTCGGCGCCACCGGCGGACCTCCCCACGCGACCTTGGTTCCTCCGTACGGCGACTGGATCGCGGTCTCCTCGTTCTCGTCCCACACGAGTGGCCAGCCCAGCGCCTCCGCCCAGAAGAGCCCGACCGCCCGGGTGCCGTCGCAGGCCAGCTCGCCGAGTCGCCCGCAACCGGCCAGGAACGAGCTGCCGGGCTCGATCACGCAGAACTCGTTGCCCTCCGGGTCGGCCAGCACGATGTGCCCCTCCTCGGGCAGTTGGCCCACGTCGAGGTGACTGCCACCGAGCTGGAGAGCTGCCGCGACCGTCGCCTCCTGGTCCTCGAGGCTGGTGCTCGTCACATGGAGGTGCACCCGGTTCGGACCCACCCGCTGTCCGTCGCTCTGAGCGAAGCGCAGGCCGACCTGAGTGTCGGGACCGGGCAAGGGGAGGATGCCGGCCCAGAAGTCCGCCAGCCGGGCCGGATCGTGTGCGTCGATCGTCAACGCCAGGTGAAGGGACGTCACAGTGCGGCCGCCAGACGCTCGCCCAGTGCCGCGATCGTGCCCGCGTCGCCGGGCGTCGGCACCCACGGCAGCACCAGCTTGTCCTTGGTCTTGTCGGCGTAGCGCGGCACCACGTGCACGTGGAAGTGGAAGACCGTCTGCCAGGCCTCGGCGCCGCAGCAGTTCAGGAGGTTCACACCGTCGGCGCCGAGCTTCGTCACGGCCACCTTGGCAATCCGCTGGGCGGTGACCGTCACCGCCGCAAGGTCATCGGGCGAGATGTCCATGAGATCCGTGCTGTGCCGCTTGGGCACGACGAGGAGATGGCCGTCCGCGGCCGGGTTGATGTCCATGAAGGCATACGTGTCGTCGTCCTCCGCCACTCGCACGCTCGGGATGTCGCCGGCCACAATGCCGCAGAACAAGCACTGATCGCTCATGCCGGCACGCTAGCGGGGCAGCCCCAAGATCCGTTCTGCGGCCACGTTCCGCAGGATCTGCGTCGTACCCCCGGCGATCGACAGGCACCGCGTCACCAGCATCTCGTGCACGGCTGCCTCGGCCTCAGCGCCGCCCAGCACAACAGAGGGCCCGAGCAGCTCGACCAGCAGTGACGAGGCCTCCTGCCGATTGCGTACGCCGAGCAGCTTGGCCACGCTCGATTCGGCACCCGGGCCCTGGCCGGCGAGAGCCTTGAGCGTCGTCCGCACACCCAGGAGCGAACAGACCGTGGCCAGCGCGACCTGGTGCCCGACGCGCGCGCGGTCCACCGGATCAGGACCGACTGCGGCCACGCAGCCTTCGATGCTGACGCCCAGCCGGTGCCCCGCCATGGCGACGCGCTCGTTGGACAGGGTCGTCCGCGCGAGCCTCCAACCATCACCGGGCGCGCCAACGACGCAGTCGGATGGCACATAGACGTCGTCGAGGAAGACCTCGTTGAACAGCGCATCGCCGGTCAGCTCACGCAGGGGCCGGACATCGATGCCGGGGCTGGACATGTTCACCAGGAAGTAGGTGATGCCCTTGTGCTGCGGCGCATCCGGATCGGTGCGCGCCAGGCAGATCGCCCACTCGGCGTCCTGTGCCAGCGACGTCCACACCTTCTGCCCGGTCAGCCGCCAGCCGTCGCCGTCGCGGACCGCGCGCATCCGCAGCGACGCAAGGTCGGAGCCGGCACCAGGCTCGGAGAACAGCTGGCACCAGGTGATCTCGCCGAGCAGCGACGGTCGCACGAACCGCTCCTGCTGCTCGGGCGTCCCGTGCGACAGGATCGTCGGCACCGCCCACCCGGCGATCTTGAGATCGGGCCGCGAGATCCCGGCGGCGGCCAGCTCCTCGTCGACGACGAGCTGCGTCACCGCGTCCGCGTCCAGTCCGTACGGCGAAGGCCAGTGCGGCATCAGCAGGCCGGTCGACACCAGGCCCGCCCGTGGGTCGCCCCGATCAAGGGAAGCGACCAGCGACGCGACATGCGGGCGGACCGCCGCGTCCCGGCCACCCAGGTCGACCGTCAACGTCCGGCGTGATCCGGCCACGGCCCGGCCCGCCAACGACGCGGCCGCCGCCGATGACGTCCCGGCCAGGGAGCGCAGCGCCAGCGCCCGCCGGAGGTACAGGTGCGCGTCGTGCTCGAACGTGTAGCCGATCCCGCCCAGCACCTGGATGCAGTCCTGGGCGACCCGGACGGCGCCGTCGAAGGCCACGGTTGCCGCCACGTCGACCGAGTAGGCCCACTGCAAGTCATCGGAGCCGAAGGCCGCGGAGGCGACGTCCCACGCCACCGCCTCGACGGCCGTGACGGTCTCGAGCATCTCCGCGCCCAGGTGCTTGATCGCCTGGAACGACCCGATCTTCGCGCCGAACTGCTCCCGCACCTTGGCGTAGGCGACCGCCGTGTCCAGGCACCAGCGGGCCACCCCGGCGGCCTCGGCCGCGGCGAAGGTGACGAAGGTGCGGTGCACGAGCCCGCCGGCGAGGTCCACCGGCGTGCCGTCGGCGGAGGACACCGTCCCGCAACGCCGGCTCAGGTCCAGAAGCGGCGAACCCGGAGTCACCGACCCCGACGACGACACCACGTAGCCGGAGGACGAGGACAGCAGGAACAGGTCCGCGCCCGGCGCATCGAGCACCACGTCGCCCAGGCCGACGGCGACCCGCGCGCCCGAGACCAGTTCCGGGGCGATGGAGGGCACGAGAGCGGCGGCGGTCGCCGTGCTCAACACGTGGCCCGGCACGAGTGCGTAGGCGCAGGCCTCGAGCGCCACGGCCACGTCGAGTGCCGACCCCCCGCCACCGCCTGCGGACGCGGGCAGGCCGATCGTCGGCACCGACATCGACGTCAGCGCCGCCCACTCCGACGAGAACGAGGCCAGGGGATCGCCCTCGGCAGCCCGCACGGCGGCCACCGGGTCGATCGACGCGGCCCACGACCGCAGGCTCGCGCCGAGCTCGGCGTGGTCGGCGGAGATCCCCAGCGACATGCAACTCCTCGCGAAACTAGAACGTGTTCCACATACTAGTGTCTCGCCCCGTGACCGACTGGCTGGACCATGCGCTGAACGCAAAGGGCTACATGCCCGAGGACGAGGGGCTGCTGCTGCACCGCTACGCCCAGCAGCAGGCGAGGACCGGGGCCCTGCTCGAGGTCGGAACCTACTGCGGCAAGTCGGCGGTCTACCTCGGCGCAGCCGCTCGTGAGGTGGGCGGCACCGTCTTCACCGTCGACCACCACCACGGCTCGGAGGAGAACCAGGCCGGGTGGGAGCACCACGACACGAGCGTCGTCGACCCGCGCACCGGCCGGATGGACACGCTGCCGCACTTCCGGCGCACCATCGAGGACGCCGGGCTCGAGGATCAGGTCATCGCCGTCATCGGCACCTCGTCGGCCGTGGCGAAGCACTGGCGCACCCCACTGGCGCTGCTCTTCATCGACGGCGGCCACGGCGCCGAGCCGGCGCGTGCCGACTTCGACGGCTGGGTGCGCTGGGTGCAGCGCGGCGGACTGCTCGTGATCCACGACGTCTTCCCCGACCCGAAGGACGGCGGGCGCCCGCCGTACGAGCAGATCTATCTGCCGGCGCTCGAGAGCGGCGCCTTCACCGAGGTGGAGGCGCTGGGCTCGATGCGGGTGCTGGAGCGGACGTCAGGAGAGGCTGGCGACGCAGTCGGCTGACTCGCAGCCGCACTCGAGCGCGATCTCCGCGAAGTCGGCGGCCAGCGTGGTGCCGCGCATGATGTCGGCGCCCGCGCTGGAGTGCGTGAGCGCGTCGACCGCCAGGATCACCGCGGCCGCGGTGTAGGTCGTGTGCTCGGCGGGCCAGTTGACGTCGTCGGGGAAGACGTAGCCGGTCCAGTACTTCCCGTCCTCCGCGCGCAGGTGCTGCATGTCTGCCAGGAGTTGTACGGCGCGTGGCCGGTCGCCGATGGCGTCGAGCGCCATCACCAGCTCGCACGTCTCCGCGCCGGTCACCCAGGGGTTCTTCGAGACGCAGCGGATGCCGAGCCCGGCCTCGACGAAGGTGTCCCAGCGCGACGCGATCAGCTCGTGCGCCGCTGACCCTCGGACGGCTCCGCCGAGGACCGGGTAGTACCAGTCCATCGAGAACTCGGACTTGTCCAGGAACAGGTCGCGGTGCTCGAGCAGCGCGTGCCCGAGCCGGCCGCCCGTGAGCTCCCACTCCGGCTGCGGGTCGTCGAGGAGGTCGGCGAGCGCGACGCCCGCGCGCAGGCTCTGGTAGATGCTCGAAGAGCCGGCGAGCAGCGCATCGGCATTCACGCGAGCCGGCGCACCGTCTGCCCACTCCTGCGACCAGGCGATGCCACCGAAGGGCAGCTGCATGCCGACGACCCAGTCGAGGCCCCGGCGCACCGTCGGCCACAGGCGGCGGACGAACTCCTCGTCGCGACGGATCAGCCAGTGGTGCCAGACCCCGACGGCGAGGTAGGCGGACATGTTGGTCTCGCCCGAGTGGTCCTCGATCTCGCCGGCGACGATCTTCATCGGCCACGAGCCGTCGGGTCGCTGCATCGAGACGGCCCAGTCGTAGGCGCGCTCGGCGGCCTCGACCTGCCCGCCGACGAGCAGCGCCATCGCCGACTCGACGTGGTTCCAGATGTCCGTGTGCTCGCCGATCGTCCACGGGATCGCCCCGGAGGGCTCCTGCATGGCCGCGATCGACGCCGCCGTCTCCTCGACCTGGGCAGCGGTCAGGATGACGTCAGGCCGCATCGCTCGAGGCGGCATCGGCCACGGCGTCGGGCTTGCGGAAGTAGAGCACCATGCTCTTGCCGATCATCGGGTCGAGCACCTTGCCGGCCACCTGCAGCGCCTTCGGGTTCTTCATGATCTCCCACACCAGGAGCTTGTGATAGGCCTTCGCGAGCGGGTGGTCCTCGTTGTTGACGCCGACGGCGCACTTGATCCACCAGTACGGCGAGTGCAGCCCGTGCGCATAGCCCTTGCCCTCGAAGACCATCGCGTCGCCGGGCGTGCCGTCGTTGAACTTGCCGGCCTTGGTGACCTTGTCGACCAGCTCGTGGTCGGTGTAGATCCGGATGTGGCCGCCCTCGGCGTTGTGGTAGTCGTCGGAGAGCTTCCAGTTGATGACCTCGGGCAGCCACC
>JBDSPC010000060.1:0-8240 GCA_039914485.1 Nocardioides sp. | reverse complement strand
GAGGGCCTCGTTCTCGGGGTCGGCCGAGGCACTCGCGTCGAAGGCGACCGTCAGCGGAGCCTGACCGGAGTCCTTGTCCACGCTGATGCGCGCAACCGGGGACCGCGAGCCGGAGATGTAGTCGATGCGATAGAGGCCGGAGCTGGGGTTGTCACGCCCGAAGCCGCCGCCCCAGTCGAGCACGTACATCGACCCGTCGGGGCCGAACTTGGAGTCGATCGGTGCCAGGAAGGGCACGTTGGGCAGGACTGGATTGACCTTCTCGACCTGCGAGCCGGAGCCGGCGACCGGGTCCTTGAGCTGGATGGAGAAGAGCTTGTTGCGCGCCCACTCGTAGAAGAAGGCCTTGCCGTCGAAGGACGCGGGGAACTTGGTGTCGGACTCCAGGTCCTCGTCGTAGCGGTAGAAGGGGCCACCCATCGGGGCCAGACCGCCTCCTTGCGGGATCGCCCCGGGGACCGAGCTGCGCTGGTAGCCGTAGTACATGTCCGCAGCACGGGCCGGCGGCAGGTTGGTGAGTCCGGTGTTGCGGATCGAGTCGTTGACCGGGTTGGCGCAGTCGAAGTACCCGCCCACGGTCACCGGGTTGGTGCGGTAGTCGACGTCACGGAACGGCTCGCCATTCGGGTTCGTGCCGTTGTGGTTGCCGCCCATGCACAGCGGCCAGCCGTAGTTGCCTGGGGACTTGATCAGGTTCCACTCCGCGATGCCGGCCGGGCCGCGCGTCGCGGGAGCGTCCGTGCCGTTGTCCGGGGAGTAGTCAGCCATGCTGATCCAGCCGGTCACCGGGTCGATGGAGAAGCGGAACGGGTTGCGGAAGCCCATGGCGTAGATCTCGGGGAGCGTCTTGTCCCGTCCGGCGTCCTCGGACTCGGGGAAGAGGTTGCCGTCGGGGATGGTGTATCCGTTGCCGTCCGCGGCGGGCTTGATGCGCAGCAGCTTGCCTCGCAGGTCGTTGGTGTTGGCCGACGTGGCGCGGGCGTCGTGGAAGGTGCCGTCGCGCTCGGAGAGCGGGGCGTAGCCGCCGGAGGGCTCGCTGTGCGGGTTCACGTCGTCGCCGACGCCGATGTAGAGGTTGCCGTCAGCGTCGAAGTCGAGTCCGCCACCGGTGTGGCCCGGCTCGTCGGGCAGGCGCCGCGCAGGGATCCGGATGATCTCCTTCTCCGTCGCGGGATCGATGGCGCCGTTCTCCATCGTGAACCGCGCCACCGTGCTCCAGAAGTTGGTCGGATCGGAGTCGTCGGGGCTGATGGCCGAGCGGTAGAGGTAGACGTGGCCGTTGGTGGTGAACTCGGGGTCGAGCGCGACACCCAGGAGCCCATCCTCACCGCCGGAGTAGACCGGCAGGGTCAGCACGGTGGTCACGGCCTGGGTCTCGGGATCGAACATCCTCAGCTGGCCACGGACCAGCTCGGTGTAGAAGACACGCCCGTCGTCGGCGACGTCGATGGCGAACGGTGCGGAGGTGTTCTGGTCGAGCGGGATGCGCTCGTAGTTGCTCCACACCGTGCCACCGCAGTCGCCGGCCTCGAGATCCGCGACGTACTCGACTCCGCCGACGATCTGCTGCATGAAGGCCGCGTCGTCGTAGTTCTTGGGGAAGTGTCCGAGCGCGGTGGCCCAGAACTTGCCGCCCTCGTAGGGCTTGCACCAGGTGATGGGGTGGTCGTAGCCCTGGGCGTTGCCGCCGGGGTTGTACGTCGACTCATCCATCGTCTGCAGGACGTGGGCGGTGCCGCGGACGTTGCGGTTGAAGTTGTACCACTCGTCGTTGCGCATCCATCGCGTCACCTCGGAGGTGCCGGCGAAGTGCTTGGTCGAGGGGTGGGTGACGTCCTCGTTGCGGATCACAGCGGGGATGTCCGCGGCCGAGTGACCCGGCATCGTCGCGCCGACCATGTCGTCCCACCACGGGTAGTCCCCACGCATGTCCAGGGCATTGTGGACGGCCGCGATGCCACCGCCAGCGGCCATCCAGCGCTCCATGGCGGCCATCTCATCGGCGTTCCACGGCTTGCCGTTGATCTGGAACGCCAGGATTGCGTCATACGCGGCCAGACCGGCGTCGGTGAACTCCGAGGAGTCGTCATCGACGGTGACCGTCATGCCGGCGGCCTCGAGCGCGGCCTTGATCTTCGGCGTGCTCTGCGCGATCGCCTCGTCGTGCCACGGCCCGGCCGGGTGCTCGGTGTAGAGCAACACGTGCCCGTGCCCCTCGTGCGCCGAGGCACTGGGCACGACCGCCAACATCCCCACGCCCACGAGACCCGCGACCAGTGCGGCCCACGCCCGCCCCAAGATGATCCGCTTCGACATGTCATGCCCTTCGCCTGGTGACGAGCAGGTCGCGTTGTGACCCGACTCACAGTGATGGGGTCGAACGTAGGACGGCTTTTGTCGTGGAGTCAAGCAAAAGTCGTGCTTCTTTCGACAATTGTCCTCGATGTTGCCGGCTCACGCCGTCAGAAGTGGTTGACTCACAGGCGTGCGAGCAGAGGCGGTCCCCGCGTCGCCGGCCCCCTCCGTCGCGGGTGCCGGCGAGCTCCTCCGCCTGCTCCGCAGTGGCGAAGGGCTCACTCGCAACGAGCTCATCGAGCTCACCGGTCTCTCGCGGTCCACCCTCGGCGCCCGCCTCGAGGCACTGGTGTCGGCCGGCCTCGTGCAGACCTCTGGTGTCGGCGCCTCGACAGGCGGACGCCCCGCCACTCGACTGTCCTTCTGCCCCACGGCATACGTCGTCCTGGCCGCCGACTTCGGCGCCACGCACGTCACCGCCGCCCTCACCGACCTGGCCGGCGACGTGATCGCCGAGACCACCTGTGAGCTGCCCATCGCCGGCGGTCCCGAGCGCGCGCTCGGGTGGTTGGTCGAAGCCGCCGACCGGTTGTTGACCCGGACCGGTTCGACCAGGGCGCAGCTGGCTGGCGTCGGTATCGGACTCCCAGGTCCGGTCGAGCACGTCACCGGGGTGCCGATCAAGCCGCCGATCATGCCGGGATGGGACGGGTTCCCCGTTGCCACCTGGGTCGGTGAGCGACTCGGGGCGCCGGTCTATGTCGACAACGACGTCAACATGATGGCGCTGGGCGAACACGCGAGCGTCTACCCCGACGTCGACCACTTCGTGTTCGTCAAGGTCGCCACCGGTATCGGAGCCGGCCTCATCAGCGGCCGGCGACTGCACCGGGGCGCGGTCGGCTCAGCCGGCGACCTGGGTCACGTCCGGGCGCCGCACGCGCCCGACGTCCTGTGCGAGTGCGGCAACACGGGCTGTCTTGAGGCGGTCGCCAGTGGACGCGCCATCGCCGCCGAGCTGTTCCCGGACCGACCACGCGACAACATCGGCACCCGTGAGGTCCTCGCCCTGCTCGAACACGGTGACGGTCGGGCCACCGCCGCCGTACGCCGCGCAGGTCGCGACATCGGCGAGGTGCTCGCCACCGTCGTCAACCTGCTCAATCCGGCAGTCATCGTGATTGGCGGCAGTCTCGGGGCTGGCGCTCCCACGCTGATGGCCGGCATCCGCGAAGTGGTCTTCGCCCGCAGCCTGCCGTTGGCCACCAGTCAACTGATCCTGGTGCCCTCACGAGTGGGCGCGCAGGCCGCGATCGCCGGAGCCGCGGTGACCGTCGTGGAGGAGTTCTTGTCACCCCAGGCAGTGGACGCCCGGCTGGCCGCTCTCGACGCGCCCGCCTGAGCGGCGCCGCTCAGGCTCAGCCGACGGGGTACGCCGCCAGATCACTCGCGAGGTCGGCGTTGGCCCGGCCCCGGACGAGCGTGCCGTCGCCGGTGTGCTCGAGGTGCTCGATCTCGCCCTGCTGGTGCAGCCGGTTCAGCAGGTCGCCGCGCTCATAGGGCAACAGCGCCTCGAACTGCACGGTCGGGCGCGGCAGCTCCGACTCGATGGCCGCGAGGGCCGCGGCGATGCCCTCGCCGGACTTCGCGCTGACCACGACGCTGTGCGGCTCGCGCGCCAGCAGGCGGGCGATCACCATCGGGTCGGCGATGTCGGCCTTGTTGATCAGGACCAGCTCGGGCACCTTCGAGGCGTGGATCTCCGCGAACACCTCGCGCACCGCGGCCAGCTGCCCCTCGGGGTCGGGGTGCGACCCGTCCACGACGTGCAGGATCAGGTCGGAATCGGCGACCTCCTCGAGCGTCGAGCGGAACGCCTCGACCAGCTGGTGCGGGAGGTGACGCACGAACCCGACGGTGTCGGACATCGTGTAGACCCGGCCGTCCTTGGTCGTCGTACGGCGCGTGGTCGGGTCGAGCGTCGCGAACAGCGAGTCGTCCACCAGCACCCCGGCATCGGTCAGCCGGTTGAGGATGGAGGACTTGCCGGCGTTGGTGTAGCCCGCGATCGAGACGCTCGGGATGTGGTTGCGCGAGCGCTCCTGGCGCATCGTCGCGCGGGTGCCCTTGAGCTCCTTGAGCTCCTTGCGGAGCTTGGCGATCTTGGTGTTGATCCGGCGCCGGTCGGTCTCGATCTTGGTCTCACCGGGGCCGCGGCCACCGATGCCCTCACCGCCGGCGACGCGGCCACCCGCCTGGCGGGAGAGGTTGCCACCCCAGCCGCGGAGGCGCTGCTTCATGTAGTTGAGCTGGGCAAGCTCGACCTGCGCCTGGCCCTCCTTGGACTTCGCGTGCTGGGCGAAGATGTCGAGGATCAGCCCGGTCCGGTCGATGGCCTTGACCTTGAGCTTGTCCTCGAGGTTGCGCAGCTGGCTGGGTGCGAGGTCGCCGTCGAGGATCACCGTGTCGGCGCCGGAGGCCTGCACGATCTCGAACAGCCCCTCGACCTTGCCGCGGCCGATGAAGGTGGCCGGGTCGGGCGTCTGCCGGCGCTGGTAGATCGCGTCGAGCACCTCGGAGCCGGCGGTCTCGGCGAGCAGCGCGAGCTCGGCCATCGAGTTCTCGGCATCCTGGACCGTGCCGGAGGTCCAGACACCGACGAGGATGACCTTCTCCAGCCGCAGCTGGCGATATTCGACCTCGGTGATGTCCTGGAGCTCCGTGCGGAGCCCGTCCACGCGCCGGAGCAGGTGTCGCTCGGCCAGGTCCTGCTCTCCGGTGGTGAGCTCGTCCTCGGGGTCGGGCCCATCGGGGGAGATCAGATCGGTGGCGTAGCCGGACTCGATGTCGTCCCAGTCATCGGTGGCATCGAGGGCCGCGTCGAGGTTGAAGTCAGATGCGTTCGTCATATGTCCTCAAGAGTAGGCCGGGCCCGCTCGGACCGCGAACGAATAGACGCCGTCAGCGCACCCTGACCTTGCGCGACTTCACTGCGGCACAGTTGGCGACGCCGGCGATCGAGCTCGACGAGACCTTGGCGTAGAACCTTCCGGTACGCCGCCGCAGCTTGGTCCTGAACTTGCCGGACGCGCTGGTGCGAGCCTTGTCGATCCGGCGGTCCTTGCCCTTCCGGGCCTGCCACACCGTGGCGGTCTGGCCGGCGTGACAGCCGGGCAGTCCGGCGGAGAGGGTCCCGACCAGCACCCGCTTCTTCTGCTTGAGCTTCAGGGTCCGGTCCACGGAGGGACATCCCGACGTGCTCGAGGCGGCGGCGAGCGGGCACCGGTCCACGGCGTCGGCCTTGCCGTCGGCGTCGTCGTCGAGGTCGCAGGCGTTGCCCGCCCCGTCGGCGTCCGAGTCGAGCTGATCGGCGTTGGCCACGGTCGGGCAGTTGTCAGCGCCCCCGATGCCGTCGCCGTCGGTGTCGCCGTCGCACGGATCACCCGATCCGTCAGCGTCGGAGTCGACCTGGTCGGCGTTCGGGAGGGTCAGGCAGTTGTCGGCGTTGTTGGAGGCCCCGTCACCGTCGAGGTCGTCGTCGCACGGGTTGCCGATCCCGTCGCCATCGAGGTCGACCTGATCGGGGTTGGCCAGTTCGTCGCAGTTGTCCACCGCGCGGTCCTCGGCCCCGTCACCGTCCCCGTCGCACGCGGAGTAGGTGATGGTGACCGACCACGAGTTGAGCTTGGCCGTGGTGATGTTCTCGTAGTTGGCGATGTCCAGACGCCAGGTCGCACCCGCGGCAGCGCCGTCGAACGAGCTCATGGAGTTGGTGGCGGTCGTGTAGGGCCGGTAGCGCCCTGTGGGCGACGTTGCGGTGTAGGCGGAGGCCGCCTCGTCATCGAAGGTCAGAGGCCGCGGCTCGGCGCCGACGCGCGCCGTGAACCGTCCGTGCAGGGCGATCGACTTGGTCACCGTCGCCCCCTCCATCCGCGTGAGCCGGATGCTCAGGTTGGAGCCGTGCGGGTGGGTGATGTCGAACGTGGTGTCGATGTCGAGCACGTTCGACGATGCCGGCACCGTGATCGGCTCCGTCGTCCACGTGTAGGCCGGCGCTGTGTCCGGCGTGGTCTCGGCCGCGATTGCCTTGGCCTTGCCGGTGTATGTCTGAGTGCATGGCACGACCGTGGCGGCGGTGGCCGGCGGCGTGCTGCCGAAGGCCACGAGCAGACCCGCGACCAGCGCGAGCACGGCCGCGCGCGCCAGTGAACGTCTACCCCCGTTGAGCTTCACCCGGGAATGGTACGTCGCGCGAGAGCTCGCGTCAGCCGAGCCCTAGCGACGGCGGATGCGGACCACGGATGACCGGACCCCGGCGCACGAGCCGTCGGGGTTGGCCTCGATGGTCGCGTAGTACTTGCCCTGCTTGCGGACCTTGGGGGTGCGGAATCTCCCGGCCTCGTCGGTCGTGCTGATCACCAGGCGACGGTCCGCGCCGCGCCTCTTGCGCCACAGGGACGCTTCGGCGTACGCCGCACACGACTCGACCTCGGAGGCGACCACACCTCGGAAGAACCGCTTGCGCTTGGCGAACTTCAACGTGATGGTTCGGGCGGCCGCGACAGGTTGGGTCGCGACCGGTCCCGTCACGGTGCCGGGCACCGGGCCCGTCGTGGTGCTGCCGGTCGTCGTGCCGGTGGGCGGCGCCGGCGGGAAGGGCGTGCTGTCGCAGGCGTTGCCGATCGCGTCGCCGTCGGAGTCGGTCTGGTCGTTGGCGAGCAAGGCGCAGTTGTCCGTGGCGTCCGACGCACCGTCACCGTCGTCGTCCGCATCGCACGCGTCACCCGTCCCGTCGCGGTCGAAGTCACGCTGGTCGGGGTTGGCGAGGCCGTCGCAGTTGTCGACCGCCCGGTCCGGGGAGCCGTCTGCGTCGGTGTCGCAGTCGCTGAAGGTGAGCTCCAGCCTCCACGGGCCATCGAGCGACTGGTTCCCGCCGGAGGGGAGTCTCATCTGGAACCACACCGGGGAGTACGACACGTAGGGGCTGAAGGCAGCGCGGAGAGCGGGCGCCACATAGGTCCGGTCCGGCTGCGACGCGGGCCCGGTCGACCCACCCTCCGTGCTGAACGAGTACGTGCCCTGCTGGGCGTTCTCGGCGAGCTCCGCGATGTCACCCCGGAACGCGTCCGTCTGCATGACCAGGAATCGCGAGCCGTTCATGGGGAACGGCGACTGAGGGATGCTGATCCACAGGCTCGCCGAGGTCACCTGGTCCATCCCGGGTCGGCGCGGCGGAAGTCTCCCGTCGTCGAACCGATCGACGGTCTCGCTGCACGCGGTGGGCTCCGCGGCCGCGGCCGGTGCGGCTGCCCCGACCACCAGCAGGCCCGATGTGGCCACGGTCAACGTGATGGCCGCGCCGGCGATGCGGCGTACTCCCCCGAATATCTTCATGGCCCCCACGTGTCCACGCGGGGGCGTTCCAAACCCGCGGGCTACTTCGGCGGCATCCGGATGCCGCCGTCGACGCGGATGGTCTCGCCGTTCATGTAGGAGTTGGTGATGCACTCCACGACCATGCTCGCGAGCTCCGCGGCGTGGCCGAGGCGCTTGGGGAACAGGACGTTCTGGCCGAGGTTGGCCTTGAACTCCTCGGAGTTGGGGAAGCCGTCGTAGATCGGGGTGTCGATCAGGCCGGGCGCGACGGTGTTGAGGCGGATGCCGGCGGCCGAGAGGTCACGAGCGATCGGGAGGGTCATGCCGACCACGCCGCCCTTGGAGGCGGAGTAGGACGACTGGCCGATCTGGCCGTCGAACGCGGCGACGGACGCGAGGTTGACGATGGCGCCGCGCTGGCCGTCGGCGTCGGGCTCGTTGCGGCTCATCACGGTTGCCGCCTGGCGGGTCATGTCGAAGGTGCCGATCAGGTTGATCTCGATGACCTTGCGGAACGCCGCGAGGTCGTGCGCCGACGCGAGCTCACCGTCGCGGCCGATGGTGCGCTG
>JBDSPC010000058.1:0-11552 GCA_039914485.1 Nocardioides sp. | reverse complement strand
CGACCTCCTCGCGGGCCTCGCCCGCAGCCTGCTGGGCGGTCAGCCCGTCGGAGAGCATGATGCGGCAGAAGGGGCAGCCGACGGCGATCTGGTCGGCACCGGTGCCGACCGCTTCGCGGGTGCGGTTGAGGTTGATCCGCTCCCCGATGTTCTCCTCCATCCACATGCGCGCGCCACCGGCGCCGCAGCAGAAGGACTTCTCGGAGTTGCGCTCCATCTCCTTGAACTCGGCGCCCGGCAGGATCGCGAGCAGCTCGCGCGGCGGCGAGTAGACCTGGTTGTGGCGGCCGAGGTAGCACGGGTCGTGGTAGGTGATCGAGCGCTTCGCAGCACCCGCGCCGTCCGCGACCGGCGTCAGCTTGCCCTCGCGCACGAGGCGGTTGAGAAGCTGGGTGTGGTGCACGACCTCGAGCTCGATGCCGAAGTCCTTGTACTCGTTCTTGAGCGTGTTGAAGCAGTGCGCACAGGTCGAGACGACCTTCTTGACCTTGAACTCCTTGAACGTCTCGACGTTCTGCGCGGCCAGGCCCTGGAAGACGAACTCGTTGCCCGCTCGACGAGCCGGGTCACCGGTGCAGGTCTCACCGTTGCCGAGCACGCCGAACGAGACGCCGGCCATGTTGAGCAGCTCGGCGACGGCGCGGGTGGTCTTCTTGGCCCGGTCCTCGTAGGCGCCCGCGCAGCCGACCCAGAACAGCCAGTCGACCGACTCCAGGGACTCGAGGTCCTCGCCCACGACCGGCACGTCGAACTCGAGGCCCTTGGCCCAGTCCATGCGCGCTGTGGACGACATGTTCCACGGGTTGCCCTTGTTCTCCAGGCCCTTGAAGAGGCCGTTGAGCTCGGCGGGGAAGTTGGACTCGACGAGCACCTGGTAGCGGCGCATGTCCATGATGTGGTCGACGTGCTCGATGTCGACGGGGCACTGCTGGACGCACGCGCCGCAGGAGGTGCAGTTCCACAGGACGTCCTCGTCGATGACGAAGGCGCCGTCGGTGGGGTTGTAGAAGTAGTCGAGCACCTCCGGACCGGTGCCGTCGCTCTCGTGCTCGGTCTTGCCGACCAGCGCCCGCTCGGCGTGGCCCTCGTCGCCGTTGGCCTTGGCGTAGGCGTGCTCGCGCAGCCCCATGATCAGCAGCTTGGGGGAGAGTGGCTTCTCGGTGTTCCACGCGGGGCACTGCGACTGGCACCGGCCGCACTCGGTGCAGGTCGTGAAGTCGAGGATGCCCTTCCAGGAGAAGTCCTCGATCGAGCCAGCGCCCAGGACGGAGTCCTCGTCGAGGTCGTCGATGTCGTCCAGGGTGACCGCCTTGCCGGCCGACGTGAGGGGCTTCATCGCGCCCAGCGCCGTACTGCCGTCGGACTCGCGCTTGTAGAAGATGTTGAACCAGGCGGTGAACCGGTGCCAGGCGATGCCCATGGTGATGTTGCGAGCGATCACCATCAGCCAGATCATCGCGAGTGCGATCTTGAACATCGCGATGAAGTAGATGGTGTTCTCCAGGGCACCGGTCGAGTCGGAATAGAGCGCGTCACCGATCCACGACGAGATCGGGTAGTGGCTGCGCCCGGCCTCCTCGTCGAGCTTCCACTCGGCGCCGCGGACGAACAGGATCGCCGCCCCCTCGAGCAGGGCCAGCGCCTCGACGAAGTAGGCCTGCCAGAAGGTCGAGCCGAAGAAGCGGCTGTTGCGGCCCTCGCTCCGGGGGTGGTGCTTCTGGCGGTAGATGATCAGGAAGACGATGCCGACCGTGCTCAGGAGGCCGATGACCTCGCTGAACCACTCGAACGGATACCAGTGGCCGACGATCGGCCAGGCGAAGTCCGGCTGGAAGAGCTGGAAGTACGCCGCCAGCACGGCCGTGCTGAGGAACAGGAACGCCATGTAGACGAACCAGTGCATGATCCCGACCCAGTGCCACTGCAGCATGCGCGTGTGGAGGAAGGTCTCCTTCAACATGGTCGCGCCGCGTCCGACCGGGTTGTCGGTGCGACCCGGGGCCGGCTGACCGATGCGGATGACCGCGAGCATGTTGCGCACGGCCGGGACCAGGAGCGCCATGGCGCCGACGGTCAGGGCCAGCGAGACGATGATGGCAAAGATCTGCATGAAGGACTGCTCTCCTCGGTCAGGGCGTGCGTGTCAGGGAGCCTATGACGAGGAAGTGGTGCGCGCAGGGCCTGACGCCGTGAGATGGATCCTACTTCTCGGTAATGTCCGTGCTGATCGCGGCGGGCAGGACGTCTTCGACGATGGTCAGCAGACAGTGCCGCATCAGGCTGTGCACCTGCTCGCGGGTGAGGATTCCCTTGAGCAGCCAGTCGCGACCGCCGGACCTGGCCAGCTGGCCGTAGGCGCGGATCATCGCGCGCAGCTCGGCCTGGTGGGCGGTCCGGTCGGCGAGCCCGACCGCCTCGAGCACGCGGTTGACGGAGTCGTTCTCGGCCCGCAGCAGGATCGCCTCGAGCTCGGGGTCGCGACCCAGTCCGTGTGCGCCGGTGGCGCTGATCCAGCTCGCGCCCTGCTGCTCGAGCGGGTCGAGGAACCACACCGTGCGGGAGGAGTTCTACCGCTGGGACGAGGGCAAGCGGATGACCCTTTCGTCGCCGAGTCGACGCGCCCGGGCATCCGCCGGATGGCGGAGGACTACCTCGTGGAGGAGACCGCGACGGGGTCGCGACTCACCTGGACGGTCGCCATGGAGGTCGCCCACCTCGCCGCTCCGACCGCGATCGTGCTCAAGCCGGTGCTCGGGCTGGCCGTCGGGTCGATGGTCAGTGGTCTGAGGAAGAAGCTCGCAACCCGTTGATCACCCTGTCGATGGCGAGCCGCGTCGACTCGACGGGATCGTCGTCGGGGTAGCCCAGCCGCGAGGCCAGCCCCTGCAGTGACGCGATGCCGCCGATGCCCCAGGTGCTGAGGAAGCAGTAGGCGGCGGGCACAAGCCCGGGCCGCATGACCCCGCCGTCCTGCAGCTGCCGGAACGCATGGATGGCGCGCTCCTGGACGGGCACGATCTCCTCTGAGCTCGGGCGGTGGTGCCAGCGTTGCGGCGAACTCTAGGGGCCCGACGCGGCACCGTGCGGGTGCTCGACTGATCAGCTGACTCGACGGACTCCGGCCACCCGGCCGGAGTCCGTGAGGCGTACGGCGACCTTGCCGCCCTTCACGCAATAGGTGAACCGGTCGCCGAGGCGCTCGTAGGGCTGGCCGACCCGGGTCATCAGCTGCTTCGCCGACAGCCCGGCACGGGCCCGCTTCTCGAAGGCGTGGGCCTTCACCCTGAGCTCCGGGTTGCGGCACGAGTCCGGTGCGATCCCCTCGGCGCGCTCCCACGTCTGGAGGTAGGCCTCGGCACCGCGCCACATGTCGTCCTTGAGGGCCGCGCCCTCGGGGCCGGCGACGTGGGCGGCATCCTCGATCCAGTCGGGGTAGGCGCCGTACTGCGCGACACCGTCGACGTTGATGTCGTAGACCCGCTGGCCGGCCACCTGCTTGTTCACGGTGACACCGCCGAGGCCGCGGAAGGGATAGGTGACCGGGCTCGGCGCCTCGGCTCCCCGGGGACTGCCCTGCGCGCCGAGGCCGTTGATGTCGGCGCCGTACCCGAAGCCGAAGTAGAAGCGCTTGTCAGCCCAGCCGAGGTGACGACGCCACTTCTCCACGAAGCCCGTCGAGTCTCCGGCGTACGGCGCGATGTAGCCGCCGAGCCGATAGATCCGCGGATAGGCGTCGGGCGTCGACCACGAGTGGCTGGACAGGACACCGGAGTAGGAGCGGGCCTCGAGCTCGTCGAGCAGGGTGTTGCGGGCCTTGACGCTCATGTGGTCGGGGTCGATCAGCATGTGCTTGTCGGCGAGGCGTTCGACGAGGTGGGTGCCGAGGTCGGTCAGGCCGCGCGTGTTGCAGTGCATCGGTGTGCCGTAGATCGGCAGCGCCGCGAGGTTGAGCAGCCCGCTCACCTGCCCGACGGCACCGAAGAGGGCGTCCTGCTGGCCGGCGCTGATGTCGGGTGCGGCGAGCTGGGCGTGATCGGCACTCTCGCCGTCGGCAGGGGAGCAGTGCTGCATGTCCCAGAACGAGCCGGTCTCGAGGAAGTTGGCCGCGTTGACCGCGACGCCGGTGGAGCCGTTGTCGCCGGCGATGCCGGACAGCGCGTTGTCGAACTTGTTGACCAGCTCCATCTGCCGCACGCCGAGCTTGTGCATCTCGTCGAGCTGCCGGTCGATGCCGGCGGGGTCGCACTCGTTGACGTCGCCGGTCGGCAGCTTCTTGAAGGTGCACCCGAAGGGCACGCTCGTCTCGATGCCCATGATCACCGCGAGCTTGCCGGCGTTGATCACCTTGCGGGCCTGCCACGGCGAGCGAACGATGCGATACCAGCCCTGGCCGGGCCCGCCGTTCTGTGCGTCGACGTAGTCCTGGAGCTCGTACATCCGCTGGGCCTGGAGGCGCAGCGAGTCCATGTCGTCGCAGGAGTTCTTCTTCAGCGGGTAGAGCTCGCAGAGCTTGTTGTTCTCGACGAGCAGGTTGACGAAGATCCGCTGCCCGCCGCGCCAGGAGCGCTCGAGCCACTTGTAGTAGGTGCCCTCGTGGGTCAGCGACTCGGGCGCCGGCCAGTCCTTGAAGGTCGGCCAGCCGACCGGGTCGTGGCCGGGCTTGCCGCCCAGCGCGGTCTCGAGCGCGGCGCCGTACCCGCCCGTCGCGGTGTGGTCGGGGCAGTCGACGAGCGCGAACTCGGGGCCGTACCTGTCCCACGGCTTCCCGCAGTGGACGGAGCCCCCGAGGAACTCGAACGCCATGCCGTGGGTGTGCGCGCCGACGTACCCCCGCACCTCCTGGAAGGGCGTGATGCCCGCGTGCGGGCGGCCGCTGACGTTGACCTGTGCCTCCGCGAAGGCGGGGCAACCGCCGGCCGTGCGGAGCCGGGGGCCGTCGAGGGTGGTGCCGCCGGAGGTGAAGGTCATCCGGCCGTTGCGTCCGCTGGCGATCCACTCGGTGGCCGGCGAGGGCGTCGCGGCGCGGGTGCCGTCGGCGGCAAGGAAGCGCCGGTCGCGGTCGATGAGGAGATAGCTGCCGAGGTCGGTGGCCCGGAACCGGATCGGCTCGCCCCCGGTGGTCAGGGTGTAGCAACCGCCGGCCATCGCATAACGGGTCGCCGGGACCTTGTCCCGCTTCGAGGTCGGGCGGACCGTGGTCAGCTTCGGGTCGCGGAGGCGGCGCTGGCTCTCGACGTACGCCGCAGCCGACCGGGCCTGTCGCGCGCTGGTCGGATCCTGGGTGGCCGCCGACACCTCACCGCCGCGGGACACGGCGTTCTTGGTGGCCGGGTCGGCATGGTTGTGGCCGTGCCCGTCGTCGGGCCCGTCCCCGAGCAGGAGCGCGGTCCTCGCCGCGTCGTAGCTCGCCATCAGCGAGCCGGTGCGCGGCAGCGTGCCGTCCGGCAACGCGAGCGCAGTGGCGACCAGGGTCAACGCGACCAGGGCCGCGGCGCCGAGACGGCGCATCGATCGGGGCGGAACGGAATCCACGGGTGTACCTCCTGTGGACACCTCAACGAGATGCTTTCGCATACGACACGCAGGCTTGACCACTTTGTTACCGACCCGTGGGTGCATCGTGTCTGGTCTGTGGGTCGACGATTGACACTGTGAGTCCTGTTCGGAACGGCGCTTGGCACACACCAGGCGTGATCGATGAGACCTGGATCCGGGGGGGTCCACGAGTGGCTTTGCCACTCGTAGCAGGGTTGATTCGCGAGATCATCCGACGCGGCCGACCAGCTCCTTTCGAGTGAGCGGTCGGCCGTTCTCTTTGTCCTGACCACGCGGGATCCATCGCCGGCCACACCTGCTCCAAGGGCGCGGGCGTCTTCGACAACCTCGGCACCATGTCGAGCCAGCAGGTGCCCCCTGAGTCACCCGCCGAGCCGTTTCGACAGCGCTGTCGCCGTGTCCTGTACGGCGACCGCGACCGTGTCCGGCGCCGTGCCGTGCGCAAACGTGAGCGCGACGGCCGCGACCGGGTGCGCGTTGTGGTCGAGCACGGGCGCGGCCACGCTGGACAGGCCCGCGGAGACCTCGCCGTCCTCGACGGCATAGCCGCGCTGCCTGGCCTCGCTCAGGACCGAGCGCAACCCGCTCAGCGACGTCGGGCCGGTGCCGAGCCGGTCGACGAATGCCGCCCGGTCGGGGTAGAGCGCCCGCACCTGGCTGCTCGGCAGTGCCATCAGGATCGCGCGCCCGCTCGCGGTCAGGTGAGCCGGCAGCCGGACGCCGACGTCGGTCACCAGCGGCGGGCGGCCCGGCGCGCGCTCCTCGATCACGTAGAGGACGTCGCGCCCGTGCAGGACGGCCAGGTGGCCGCCGTACCCCGTCGTGTCGACCAGGTCGGCGAGTGGTCGCCGCGCGATGCGTTGCAGGGGTGCCTGACGGGCGAAGCCGCTGCCGACCTCGAAGGCGGCGACACCCAGGCCGTAGCGCCGCTCGTCGTCGAGGTGCACGACGAAGCCTTCGGCGATCATCGCGTTGACGAGATGGTAGGCGGTGCTGCGCGGCAGGTCGCACGCACGCGCGATCCGGTCGAGCGCGACGGGGTCGGGCTGGCTGGCGAGGAACCGCAGCACCCGCAGCGTGCGTGTGGCTGCCGGGACGTGGCTCATGTCGCGCCATCCTGCCCGACGCAGGCGCCCGGGGTCAGGCTCTGTGGGTGCCCCCGGCGTTCTGCTCGTCGGGGGTGCCCTCGAGGCGATCGCGCAGCGTGGCGTCATCGGCGCCGACCGTCTCGTCGCGCGGCGAGGTGTCGGTCGGCTCGAGCGTGACCGACGAGCCGCCCGCGACAGGCGAGGACTCGTCCGTGACGGTCGAGGAATCCGAGGAGGCCTGCGTGGCCCGTCCGGTCGCCGGGTCGGCGTAGGTGGGGTCGGCCGGCACGTCGGACGGGCCCGCCGGGGCAACGACCTCGGGGGAGTAGTCCTTGGCCCGGTGGTCCACATCGGGGTCGAGTCGGTCGGCGGCGCGGATCCGGTCCTCCTGGGCGGCCTGCTCCTGCGCGGCCTCGGCGCGGACCGTGGCGGCGTGCTCCTCCGCACGTTCGGCCTCGAGGCGGGCCCGCTCGGCCTGCTCCCTGGCCTGGTCGGCCCGGGCCTGGGTGTCGGGCAGCCCGGCAGCCTGGATGTCGGCCTGCTCGCGCAGCTGTCCGGCCCGTGCCCGGTTGGCGTCCTGGTTCTTCTTGCGCATCGAGGCGACGACCAGTCCGATCAGGAGCAGTAGGGCGGCAACGATGACGATGGTCCAGACGATCTGCGAGGTGGTCATGTCTGCCACCGTAGGCACACCGGCGGGCGGGAGACCACCTCCCCAGGGTGGGGTTGTGGTCCGTCAGAAGACCTGGGGGACGAAGGTCTGTTCGTGCATCGGTGGCCGGACGTACGGCGTCTCGCGCATGGCCGGCAGGGTGACCTCGTCGGGTGCGACGTCGACGTAGTCGAACTGGCTGACGAGGTGGTTGATGCAGTTGAGCCGGGCCGCCCGCTTGTCGTCGGAGGGCACGACGTACCAGGGAGCCTGCTTGATGTCGGTGTACTGGAAGGTGGTGTCCTTGGCCATCGAGTAGCGGACGTACTGCTCGTGCTCGGCGAGGTCCATCTCCGAGAGCTTCCAGCGCTTGAGCGGCTCCGCGTTGCGGGCCTCGAACCGCTTGCGCTGCTCCTCGAAGGACACCGAGAACCAGTACTTCAGGACGGTGATACCGGACCGGACGAGCATCCGCTCGAACTCCGGACAGCTGCGCAGGAACTCCTGGTGCTCGTCCTCGGTGCAGTAGCCCATCACCCACTCGACGTTGGAGCGGTTGTACCAGGACCGGTCGAAGAGCACCATCTCGCCGGCGGCCGGCAGGTGCTCGACGTAGCGCTGGAAGTACCACTGCGTCCTCTCTCGCTCGGTGGGCTTGGGCAGGGCCACCACCCGCACCGTCCGGGGACTGGTGCGCTCAGTGATTCGCTTGATCACGCCGCCCTTGCCGGCCGAGCCGCGGCCTTCGAAGATCACCAGCACCTTCAGCCCCTGGGTCTGGATCCAGTACTGCAGGAGCACGAGCTGCTCCTGCAGCCGCGCCATCTCCTCGTCGTAGACGGTGGTCCTGAGCCGGCCCTTCTTCGTGTAGCGCTCGGGGTCCCGGGGTCTCGCGTCGGTGCCGGTGTCGTCGGCCCCGGCGGGCGGCTTGTTCCTGGCCATGGCGGTTCCCCTCTCTCCCGAGAGTCACCGTCCTCCTCGATCTGGAGTCGGGCAAGAGCAGAGGCCGCCCGATCCGCGGGTGGCCTCCGTTCTCACGCGCTCAGCGGATCGCCCGCATCACCCTCTCGGCCGTCGTGTGGCCCAGGTAGTAGCCGTCCTCCATCGCGTCGCGGAAGTGCAGGCGCCGCGCGCATCCTCGATTCGGAGCAGTCTGCGGCCACCACGTCTCGGATCCGAGACACTGCAGCGACCCGGGTGGGTGGTGCGTGGTCGGCTGCGGGAGTTGGATGACGACATGTCACCCACCACCGTCACTGTCGGCACTGGCCCCGTCTCCTTCGCCGACGTCGTCGCGGTGACCCGCGACGGAGCCGCCGTCACGCTCTCCGAGGAGGCGCTGGTCGCGATCGACCGGGCCCGGGCGGTCGTCGACGAGCTCGCCTCGGCCCCCACCCCCGCCTACGGCATCTCCACCGGCTTCGGCGCCCTGGCCACCCGGCACATCCCGACGGAGATGCGCGCGCAGCTGCAGAAGTCGCTGGTCCGCTCGCACGCCGCCGGCTCCGGTCCCGAGGTCGAGCGCGAGGTCACCCGCGGGTTGATGCTGCTGCGGCTCTCGACGTTGGCGACGGGACACACCGGCGTACGCCGCGAGACGGCCCAGCTGTTGGCCTCCTTCCTGACGCACGGGATCACGCCGGTGGTGCACGAATACGGATCGCTCGGCTGCTCGGGCGACCTCGCCCCGCTGTCGCACTGTGCGCTCGCGCTGATGGGGGAGGGTTCGGTGCGCGACGCGTCGGGGACGCTGATGCCGGCCGCCGAGGCGCTGGCCGCGGCCGGGCTCACGCCCGTCGAGCTCGTCGCCAAGGAGGGCCTGGCGCTGATCAACGGCACCGACGGCATGCTCGGCATGCTGGTGATGGCCATCGCCGACCTGCGGATGCTGCTCAAGACGGCCGACATCTCGGCCGCGATGAGCGTCGAGGGACAGCTCGGCACAGACCGGGTCTTCGCCCCCGAGCTGCAGGCCATCCGCCCGCACCCCGGCCAGGCACTGTCCGCGGCCAACCTGATGGCGCTGATGGCCGACTCCGGGATCGTCGCCTCGCACCGCACGGGCGACTGCAACCGCGTGCAGGACGCCTACTCGTTGCGCTGCTCGCCGCAGGTGCACGGCGGTGCGCGCGACACGGTCGAGTACGCCGCCGTCGTGGCCGGGCGGGAGCTCGCGTCGGCCGTCGACAACCCGGTCGTCATCTTCTCCGGGGGTCTGGGGGCGGAGTCCCCAGCGGGGGCACCCGGGGGCGGAGCCCCCGGGCGTGTGGAGTCCAACGGCAACTTCCACGGCGCCCCAGTCGCCTACGTCCTCGACTTCCTGGCGATCGTGGCGGCCGACGTGGCCTCGATCAGCGAGCGGCGTACGGACCGGTTCCTCGACAAGACGCGCAGCCACGGGCTGAACGCGTTCCTCGCGGACGACCCCGGTGTCGACTCCGGCCACATGATCGCGCAGTACACCCAGGCCGCGGTCGTCTCCGAGCTCAAGCGTCTCGCCAACCCAGCCTCCGTCGACTCGATCCCGTCGAGCGCGATGCAGGAGGACCACGTCTCGATGGGCTGGTCGGCAGCCCGCAAGCTGCGGCGCTCGGTCGACGGCCTGACCCGGGTCGTCGCCATCGAGGTGCTGACCGCGGCTCGCGCGCTCGACATGCGCGCACCGCTCGTCTCGTCGCCCGCCACCGCTGCGGTCGTCCGCGCGCTGCGCGAGGCGGGTATCCAGGGCCCCGGGCCCGACCGCCACCTGTCCCCAGAGATCGAGACCGCCTTCCAGCTCGTCGCCTCCGGCGCCGTGCTCGCCGCTGCCGAATCCGTGATCGGAGAACTCGCATGAACGACTCGACCAACCCCCGCCTGCCCATCCACGCCGCCACCGGCACGACGCTGACCGCGAAGTCGTGGCAGACCGAGGCTCCGCTGCGGATGCTGATGAACAACCTCGACCCGGCCAACGCCGAGCGTCCCGAGGACCTCGTGGTCTACGGCGGAACCGGCAAGGCGGCCCGCAACTGGGAGGCCTACGACGCGCTCGTCCGGACCCTGCGCGACCTCGAGGACGACGAGACGATGCTCGTGCAGTCCGGCAAGCCGGTCGGCGTCATGCGCACCCACGAGTGGGCGCCGCGGGTGCTGATAGCCAACTCCAACCTGGTCGGCGACTGGGCCAACTGGGAGGAGTTCCGCCGGCTCGAGGACATGGGGCTGACGATGTACGGCCAGATGACGGCCGGCTCGTGGATCTACATCGGCACGCAGGGGATCCTGCAGGGGACGTTCGAGACGTTCGCCGCGATCGCGGATCTTCGCTTCTCCGGGACCCTGGCCGGGACGATCACCCTGACCGCCGGGCTCTGTGGCATGGGCGGCGCCCAGCCGCTGGCCGTCACCATGAACGACGGTGTCGCGATCTGCATCGAGTGCGACCAGTCGCGGATCGAGCGCCGGATCGAGCACCGCTTCCTCGATGTCCAGGCCTCGTCGTTGGACGAGGCGGTCGCCATGGCCGTCGCCGCTCGGGACGAGCGCCGCCCGCTCTCGATCGGCGTGCTCGGCAACGCGGCCGAGATGGTGCCGGCGCTCCTCGAGCAGGGCGCTCCCATCGACATTGTCACCGACCAGACCTCAGCCCACGACCCGCTCTTCTACCTCCCCGTCGGCGTGCCCTTCGAGGAGTGGCAGGCCCAGCGCGAGGGGGACCCGGTCGGCTTCACCAAGGCCGCGCAGTCCGCCATGGCCGCGCACGTGGCCGCGATGGTCGGCTTCATGGACGCCGGCGCCGAGGTCTTCGACTACGGCAACTCGATCCGCGACGAGGCCCGCAAGGGCGGCTTCGACCGCGCCTTCGACTTCCCCGGCTTCGTGCCTGCCTACATCCGCCCGCTCTTCTGCGAGGGCAAGGGCCCGTTCCGCTGGGCCGCGCTCTCCGGTGACCCCGCCGACATCGCCGCGACCGACAAGGCGATCCTCGAGCTGTTCCCGGAAAACGAGCGCCTGCACAAGTGGATCAAGATGGCCGGCGAGCGTGTCTCGTTCCAGGGCCTGCCGGCGCGCATCTGCTGGCTGGGCCAGGGCGAACGCCACCTCGCCGGGCTCAAGTTCAACGAGATGGTGGCGTCGGGCGAGCTCAAGGCACCGGTCGTCATCGGCCGCGACCACCTCGACTGCGGGTCCGTCGCTTCGCCGTACCGCGAGACCGAGGCGATGCTCGACGGCTCCGACGCGATCGCCGACTGGGCCCTGCTCAACGCGCTGGT
>JBDSPC010000057.1:0-2957 GCA_039914485.1 Nocardioides sp. | reverse complement strand
CTGGGCATCAGGATCGACGAGTTCGACTGGTCCTGCGAGCGCTACTTGGAGACGGGCGCCCTCATGCCTCCCGACGGCCTGGACACGCTTCGCGCGTACGACGCAGTCCTCCTCGGCGCCGTGGGGTGGGCGGGTGTACCCGACCACATCTCCCTGTGGGGCCTGCTCATCCCGATCCGCCGCGCGTTCAGCCAGTACGTGAACCTGCGACCGGTCCGCTCCTTCCCCGGGGTCACCAGCCCCCTCGCCGATGGTGACAACCGGCCGATCGATCTTGTCATCGTCCGGGAGAACAACGAGGGCGAGTACAGCGAGATCGGAGGCAGGTTCGGCCGAGGGGGGCCTGACGAGACGGCCATCCAGGAGGCGGTGTTCACCAGGCGCGGCATCAGCCGCATCGCCGACTTCGCCCTGGAGCTCGCGTCCGGACGTGACCGGCGCGTGACGTCGGCGACCAAGTCCAACGGCCTCGTGCACAGCATGCCGTTCTGGGACGAGGTGGTGCGCGAGCGCGCTGCCCTGCTGCCCGGGGTGGAGCTGGTCGAGGAGCACGTCGACGCCCTGGCTGCCAAGCTGGTCCTGCGTCCGGAGTCCTTTGACGTGATCGTGGCCAGCAACCTGTTCGGGGACATCCTGAGCGACCTCGCGGCCGCCGTCACCGGCAGCATCGGCATCGCACCCTCGGCGAACCTCGACCCCACCGGCGAGAACCCGTCCATGTTCGAGCCGGTCCACGGGTCGGCCCCGGACATCGCTGGCAAGGGGCTGGCCAACCCGGTGGGCATGCTCTGGTCGGTCGTGCTCATGCTCGAGCACCTCGACGCCGGCGAGCCCGCGGCCCGGCTGATGGCCGCCATCGAGCTGTCCCTGCGCGATCCCGCCACCCGTACCGCCGACGTGGGCGGCGCTGCCTCGACCGAGCAGGTCACCGCCGCCGTGCTGGACCTGCTCACGGCGGACTGATCCGCCCCCTTCGACGACCGCACCCGCGGTCGCCCAGATCCGAGTCGCCGTCCGGGCGACAGATGCCGAGGAGGCACCACCGATGAGCACATACGTACATGTCCCCGCGGCCACGATCACGGGACCGCTCGAACCCGGCGGACAGCGGCCGGGAGCCGACTCAGGCGACCCGCAGCTCGGCATCCTTCGCTTCGAGACCGATGACGCCGTGCGCGCCGGGGTGTGGGAGTGCGAGCCGGGCGGCTGGCCGGTGGAGAGCCGTGAGGACACGGAGACTTGCTACATCCTGAGCGGTCGGGCGACCGTCACCGACGCCGCCACGGGTCGGACCTACGAGGTCTCGGCGGGCGACGTGATCGTGCAGCCCCAGGGCTGGTCCGGACGGTGGGACGTCCAGGAGACCATCCGCAAGGTGTGGAGCCTGCGCTGATCCGCTGATCCGCTGATCCTGCCGAGAGTCCGGTTATCCCATGGGTGGGCCGGGCTCTCGTGCGTTCGGCCGACCTGGAGAGTGTGCCCTCAGGAAAGAGCTTCTTGCGCCGAGCCGAGCACCGACGCCAGCCGGGCCACGCCAAGGTGGAGATCGAGCATCGCGAGGGTCTCCTGCCGCTCGTTCTGAGCGGCGTCGAGGTGGCCATGGTCGCCGACTCCTGGCGCCCGCTCGCCGATGCCGTGGGCCTGCGGGTACGCCGCCTGGCGGTCGAGGACCACCTCGACGTCGCCCTGGTGTGGCAGCGCCACCGGTTCAGCCCGGCGGGCGCGGCATTCGTGGCGACGGCCGTGAGAGTGGCAAGGGACTTTCGCCTCTGACCCGGGACGCCCCCGCAAGGACGGCGTTGTCCCGCAGGCCGTTGCCGGACAGTTCGACCCCATCGTTATGGGCTGTCGTGAGTTCAGCCGGCCTGTGCGTCCTCGGCTTCGGCTCCCAGCCGGCGCCGCAGCGTCACGACCGCGCCGTCGAAGTGCTGAGTGAGGATGGCGATAGCTCCCACGGTGTCGTCAGCGCGGATCATCTCGCTGATCTGGCGGTGCTCCTGGACGAGGTCGTCGCGGGCTTCGGGTGCGGAGGTCAGCACGCTCAGGCACAGTCGCGTCTCGGAGATGACGGTGGTGAACATTCGCTCGAGCCGGGCGCTGTCCGCAGCAGCGACGAGCGCGGTGTGGAAGTCGAGGTCGCGACTCGCGACCGCCTTCCAGTCCCCCGCCTTCTCTGCGGCCTCCATGCTGTGAACCACCTTGTCCAGAGCCTTGTACGCCAACACAGCGCGACCCGTCCCCGTGATCCGGCGTACCGCTGCGCTCTCCAGCGCCTCGCGCGCGAGGTAGATGTCGACGATGTCGTCGTCGCTCATGACCGGGACGAACACGCCGCGATGCGGCTCACTGCGAAGCAGACCTTCCTGGATCAGTCGCTGCATCGCCTCGCGGACCGGACCGCGGCTGACACCGAAGCTGGCGGCCAGCTCCACCTCGTGGAGCTGTGACCCCGGGGGAAGCACGCCGTCGATGATGTTGGACCTGATCCGCTCACCTGCCATGGAGGCGAAAGTAGCGCGCGGAATTCCGGTCGGTGTGCTGTTCTTCGCGGCCACGTGTCTCCCTGCAGTCCAGTCGCAACTCGGTGCTGCGTCATCGGTCGGGGCGTGATTCGCCCACTCCATAGCCAGATGTCGACATCATACGCGTTGGTGGCGTCCAGGCGGGCCAGAACGCCGCCAACGGTGAGCGCGATCACGTCGTACGACGAACTACCTTGGTGTGCTTATCGATGGGGTGGCGCAAGGCACGATCGGCAGGGGGTGCGCGGCCTCCCCACAGGGGTCGGCGAGTCATTCAAGGCGCAGCAGGTTTCCGCGGCCAGGCCGATGAGCGCACGTGTCCGCGATGGTCGTGCGCGTCAGAGGCCGAGCAGCGTGTTGAGCTCGTCGAGGGACTTGACGACCGTGAGGTCGTAGCCCGGCGGCACCGGGTCGTAGCCACGGTCCAGCAGGACC
>JBDSPC010000471.1:0-11253 GCA_039914485.1 Nocardioides sp. | reverse complement strand
CCAGCGGGTTGGACAGGTCGAAGCGGATCGCGGCCTTCTCGATGAGGTTCCCGTCGATGTCGTCACGCACCGCCATCAGGCAGGCCTCGTCCGTGGCCATCAGCACGGCGAGGCAGTCCGGGTCGGGCACCACGTCATCGTCCATCAGCCAGATGCGGTCCCAGCCCGCGTCGTACGCCGCCCGCATCCCGACATGGAAACCGCCGGCACCGCCGAGGTTGTGCTCGGTGGTGGTGACGTGGAGAGGGAGGTCGGTGCGGGCGTCGAGCACGGCGCGCGTGTGGTCGGTGCTGGCGTTGTCGATCACGATCACGGCGTCGGGTCGGTGCGTCTGGGCCGCCAGCCCGTCGAGCATGCGGACCAGGAGGTCGGCGCGGTTGAAGGTCACGATGACCACCGCGATGGACTCGGTCATGCGAGGAACCTCTCGTGGCCGTCGTACTCCCCCGCCAACCCGTCGCGCATGGCGCGCGCACTGAGCTTGAGCCGGGCGAGGTTGGGTCGGGTGAACGTGTAGAACCAGATCGTCTTCACGACGAAGGCCAACGCGTGCAGCGGGCCGCGGTAGTCGCGCAGGTTGACGAGGTTGTTGCGCGCCATGCAGTAGTGCTTGAGGTCGCTGGGGCTGTGGTTGTAGGTCGTGCGACCGAACACC
Organism: Nocardioides sp.; assembly: GCA_039914485.1. Lineage (GTDB taxonomy): Bacteria > Actinomycetota > Actinomycetes > Propionibacteriales > Nocardioidaceae > Nocardioides. The sequence continues at coordinate 10,598 of JBDSPC010000471.1, read as the reverse complement.
ATCGGGGTGCCGAGCTCACCCACGCTGGGGTGCTGGACGATCGCATCGGTGATGGTGGCCACCCGGGCGCCTGCTTCGCGGGCGCGCCAGAGGTATTCGACGTCGTCGCCCCAGATGAAGAACTCCTCGCGGGGCAGCCCGATGCGGTCCACGAGCTCCTTGGTGACGAGCACCCCGTTGAAGGGGATGACGATGTCGGCGAGCACGCCGTCGCGGGCCTTGGCGCGGGTCTGGGCGACGGTGCGCAGGGCGGTGGCGCTGCCGGGCGGACGGACCGGGAAGACGAGCCTCTCGCTGTCGGTCTCGTCGACGACGAGGGGTCCCCAGAAGTCGTAGTCGTGCTCGAGCAACAGCCCGAGGCAGTCGCGCTCGGGGAGCCCGTCGTCGTCCATCAGCCAGACGAGGTCGGCGTCGCGGTCGATCGCCCAGGCGAGGCCGTCGTGGAACCCACCCGCGCCGCCACGGTTGCGGTCGAGCGTGCGCGCGAGCACCGGGACCTCCCCCGTGGTCGGGGTGGCGGCCAGCCACGCACCGGTCCCGTCGGTGGAGGCGTTGTCGACGACCAGCACTTCGTGGAGGCCCTCGACCTCCCCGAGCCGCTGGACCAGGCGCTGCACGAGGGCCAGCCGGTTGAAGGTGACGACGACCGCGACGACGCGTCGATCCGGTCCGTGAGCCACGCGCTACACCCTAGGGGTCAATTGCTCAGCAGACCGATCCGAGGTCGTCGGCCTGGTTGGCGGCGTACCCGTCCTTCAGCGATCCGACGGAACCACCCGTCACCGGGGCCGGGGTCGTGACCGGCGCCTGCTCGCCCTCGGCCGGCGGGGCGGCCTCGGTCGTGGGTGCCGGGGCGGGCTTCTCGCCCTCCGCGCGGTTGATCGCGTCGGCCACCATCGCGTGCACGACATCGATGTCGGGGTGGGCGGTGACGACCTTCGGCGGCACGAGGCTGACGGTGCCGATCTTCTGCGACTTGGCCTTGATCGCCAGGTCGAGGAAGCGGTCGACCTCGCCCTTGGGGACGCTGGTCGAGATCATCTCGGAGGACGCAGCGGCGATCTTGGAGAAGTTGCGCAGCGCGTCCTGCGGGCTGATCTGCTGGAGCATGGCGCTCATGACGCACTTCTGCCGCGCCATCCGCGAGTAGTCGTCCGACCCGTCGCGGGCGCGGGCGAACCAGAGCGTGTCCATGCCGTCGAGCTTGCGGGTGCCGGGCTCGATGAACCGGTAGAAGTCGTCGGACGGCAGGCCCACGGGGATCCGGTCGCGGACGGTCAGCGTTACGCCGCCGACCGCGTCGACGAGGTTGCGGAAGCCGGCGAGGTTGACCATCGACCAGTAGTTGATCTCCAGGCCGGTGATGCCCTCGACCGCCATCACGGTCGCGTCGACGCCGGGGGTCTTGGAGCCCTTGAAGAGCTCGGTGTTGTCGCCGGCCCAGGTGCTGACCCCGTTGAGGTAGCACTCGTCACAGTCGAAGCCCTTCGGGAACTGCTTGTCCATCACCGAGCCCTCGGCGAAGGGGAAGTTGGCCATGTTGCGCGGCAGGCCGACCAGCACGGTCTTGCCGGTGCGCGCATCGATGCTGGCCACGGTCAGCGAGTCGGGGCGCAGCCCCCAGCGTCCGGCGCCGGCGTCCCCGCCGAGCAGCAGCACGTTGAAGCGGCCGTCGTGGGCACCCACGACCTCGCCGTCGCCGAACATCGTCAGCATGAAGTGTCGTTGTACGCCGACCATGTGGGCGCCGAAGAGCAGCGCAGCGACGACGGAGAAGCAGAGGACGCCGTTCACGCCGACCACGGCGAGCCGGTGCTGGCGCTGCAGGCCGAGCGGCTGCCCGAGGCGCCACGCATCCATGAACAGCAGCGCCCAGCCGATGGCCAGCGCCATCAGGACCAGGCGCGCGACGCCGAGCACCAGAGTGTTGGAGATCGCCCAGAAGGCGAAGCCGTGCGAGAAGTAGGACACGACGATCGACAGCGTCGCCGTCGCGATCAGGCCCATCCAGACGCGCATCGCGATCCGGCCGACGCGTCGGTTGCCCGCGACGAGCTGCGCGGAGCCGGGGATCAGCACGGTCATCACCATCAGCGCCACGGCGCGACGGAAGCGGACGCGCTGCGCGCGGTCCAGGGTGGTGAACCGGGTGACGTGCGACCCGGGGGAAGATGCGGGCGGCATCAGGTGGTGCTCCTCTGCTGGGGGAAGTCAGCAGAGCCAGTATCACCAGTCACACCCGTCACATCGGGGTGCGACGCGCCGTGGGCTCCCAGTCGTCGAAGTCCGACCACCAGCGCTCGTCGGCGTCGAGCAGGTCGATCACGCGGTCCGCCTCCTCGAGCACGAGGCCGACCGTCTCCAGGTCGATCCGGCCCTGCACGCGCTGGACGTGGAGGTGCTCGACGTCCTTCCACTCGCGTCGTCCGTCGGGATGGACGATGAGGTCGAGCCCGTAGTCGTCGGTGTCGAACCCCGCGTCGTCACGCACGACCGGAGCCTCGAAGTTCACGTACCAGTAGAGGAACACGCCGTCCTCGAAGAACTTCCAGACCGAGTAGCGGTCGCCGAGCCGGTGGACCTGCAGCACCTGCCGACCACCCCAGGCCGAGTGCGCGCCCCACGGGTGCGGGCCGAACGGGTGGTCGTGGAACGTGAAGGCAGAACCCGGATCCAGTCGTATGGCGAACAACGCACCCTCGTCCGCCACGACGGTCACCGGATGGTCCATCCAGAGGCGGCCGTGCAGCACTTCGCGCCGGGTGATCTCCTGGCCGGGCTGCCAGGTCACAGGTCGCGACCCTGGTCGATCTCCATCTTGCGAGCCAGGCGATGGGCGCGCCGGATCTCGGCCTCCCGCAGGCGCCGTACCTCCGTCGGGGTCTCCGCGATGAGCTCGGGCACCTGGCAGGGGTGGCCGTCCTCGCCGATGGCCACGAACACGAAGTAGGCGCTGGCCACGTGTCGCGGCCCGTCGGAGGCATTGCCCCAGGGCTGCGTCTCGACGCGGACCCCGATCTCCATCGACGAGCGGCCGGCCCAGTTGACCTCGGCGTAGGTCTTGATGATGTCGCCGACGTGCACCGGGGCCAGGAACGTCATCTCGTCCATCGCCGCGGTGACGGCCGGACGGCCACAGTGCCGATAGGCCGTGGCACCCGCCGTGGAGTCGGCGAGCTTCATGATCTCGCCGCCGTGGACGTTGCCGAGCAGGTTGGCGTGGGTGGAGCCCGCCACGATGGCGAGGGACACCCGCGAGAAGGACACCGGACGCGCGGTGAGCGGTTCACTCATGTCCGCACGGTAGCGTCACGGGCATGGCTGAACGTCCCCCCGGGAAGGGCGGTCCCGAGGAGGGAACCCCCGAATACGACTGGCTCTACGGCTCCCGTGGGACCGCGCGCCCCGACGACGCCACCCGCATGGTGCCCAAGCAGGACCCGGCGAGCGGGCGGGCGAGCGAGAGTCCCGACGCGACGCGGATGATGCCGGCCCAGCCCCGCACGTCCGATTCCTCCGGCCGTCCCCCCGGTGGCGGCGCGCGTACGGCGACGGCCGCCCCGCCCCCGAAGCCGGCCCGTCCCAGGCGGCGACTGCCGCGCTTCCGCTTCGGCATCATCAAGCTGGTCATCTTGTTGTGGCTCGTCTTCATGGTCGCCGTGCCGTTCTGGGCGTGGTCCAAGATCGACAAGGTCGACGCGGAGCCCACCGGCGCCAGGCCCGACGACCAACCCGGCACCAACTACCTCATCGTCGGCTCCGACAAGGCCGACGACCTCACCGCGGCGCAGCAGAAGGCCCTCGGCACCGGGCCCCGGGGAGGCACCAACACCGACACGATCATCGTGCTGCACACGGGCTCCGGCGCGGACACGCGGATGTCGATCCCCCGCGACACACTGGCCGAGGTGCCAGGTCACGGCACCCAGATGATCAACGCCGCCTTCGCCCTGGGCAAGGCTCCCCTGCTGGTGGCCAGCGTCGAGCAGCTCACCGGCATCCACATCGACCACTACGTCGAGCTCGGCTTCGGCAGCGTCATCAACACGGTGGACGCACTCGGTGGCATCGAGATCTGCCCGAAGACCGACATGGACGACCCCAAGGCACGACTGGACATCAAGAAGGGCTGCCAGGAGGTCGACGGCGAGACGGCCCTGGCCTACTCGCGCTCGCGCTACGTCAGCGCGCTCAGCGACCTCGACCGGGTCGGTCGCCAGGGCGAGGTCATCAGCGCCCTGGGCGCCGAGGCGAAGTCGCCGTGGACGTTCCTCAACCCCGTGCGCTACTTCAGCCTGTCGATGAGCTCGGCCGACGCCATCCGCATCGACGAGGACATGGGCCCGATCTCGCTGGGCCGCTTCGCTCTCGCCATGACCGGCGACAGCCGCACGTGCACGATGCCCAACCTGGCGGCGCCCAGCGATCCCAACCGGATCATTGCCGATCCCGACCGCTCCCCCGCGGTCTTCCGCGCGATCATCGAGGACGACGTCGTCCCGAAGAACCTCTGCACCCCCACCGGACGGGCCCGCTAGTGACCTTCGAGACCCTCACCGTCGACACCGATGCCGACGGTGTCGCACTGCTGACCCTGTCGCGACCCGGGGCGATGAACTCGTTCACGGTCACGATGGCCCGCGAGCTGGAGGACTTCTTCCTGGCCGCCGCCGTGGACGACACCATCCGCGCGATCGTCGTGACCGGTGCCGGCAAGGCGTTCTGCGCCGGCATGGACCTGTCGGCCGAGGGCAACGTCTTCGGCCTCGACGAGTCGGCGTCGCCCACGCCCGCGACACTGCGCGAGAACCTCACGCAGGAGCCGTTCCAGTCCGGCGTCCGCGACACCGGCGGCAAGGTCACGCTCGCCATCCATGCCTGCCCCAAGCCGGTGATCGCCGCGATCAACGGTGCCGCCGTCGGCATCGGCGCGACAATGACGCTGGCCATGGACATCCGGCTCGCCTCGAGCCGTGCCCGCATCGGCTTCGTCTTCGGCCGGCTCGGCATCGTGCCCGAGGCGTGCTCGTCGTGGTTCCTGCCGCGGATCGTCGGCACCCAGCAGGCCCTGGAGTGGGTCTACTCCGCCGACATCCTGACGGCAGAGGAAGCACTCGCGGGCCGGCTCCTGAGCAAGGTCCACGAGCCCGACGATCTCGTGCCCGCCGCCCTGGCGTTGGCCCGCTCGTTCGTCGTCGACCGCTCCCCCGTGGCGCTGGCGCTGGCCAAGCAGCTGATCTACGCCGGCACCGCCGCGCCGCACCCGCTCGATGCCCACATCGCCGACTCGCTGGCGATGTGGCACACCTCGATCGGCGACGGCTTGGAGGGCGTGGCGGCCTTCCGGGAGAAGCGTTCGCCGTCCTTCACCGGCCGCGCATCGGAAGTTCCCGAGATCTTCTGACGCGAACCCCTTGAACGACGGGCGTCGTGCTGTCTAGTATCGCGATATATCGCAATAGGTTGGCGATATCACGACGACAGACGCTCGAGGGAGAACAGCATGGGCAACAGGAACTGGGAGCAGCGGCTCCAGCAGCACGGCGCGTCCTGGCAGGGCTGGGACGGCAGCCAGCGACGCAGGCACGGTGGTCACGGCGGTCCCCCGCCGTGGGTGCAGGGCCTCCTCGGGTGGGGCGCACCGGGCGCGACGCCGAGCGGTCCGGGCCCGCGTGCCAAGCGCGGCGACGTCCGCCTCGCCATCCTCTCGGTGATCGCGGACGCGGCTCGCCGCGAGGAGCCGATCAACGGCTACCAGGTGATCCAGCAGATCGCCGAGCGCAGCGACGGCGCCTGGCGCCCCAGCCCCGGCTCGGTCTATCCCACGATCCAGCAGCTCCAGGACGAGGGCCTGGTCGAGACCGACGACGAGCGCGGTCGCAAGACACTGCGCCTGACCACCGATGGTTCGGCGTACGTCGAAGCGCACACCGCCGACCTCGACGCGGTGTGGACGCCGTTCGAGCGCGCGTCGCAGCGCGCCACGAGCGGGACCTCCGGCGACCTCAAGTCCGAGATCGGCCAGATGATGAGCGCGGTGTGGCAGATCGTCACGCAGGGCTCGGACGCGCAACGCAAGGCAGCGATCGGCGTGCTCGTCGACACCCGCCGCGCGCTCTACGGCATCCTCGCGGACGGAGCAGCTCCGACCGACGAGTCCGACGACGACCGGCTCGACGACCAGGACCTGTGATGGAGCCCCGGATCGGCGACGCCGAACGCGATGTCGCGACCGCCCGCCTCGGCGATCACTTCGCGGCGGGCCGCCTGGACCACGAGGAGTACGACGAGCGGCTGGACGCCATCTGGTCGGCCCGCACGAAGGGAGACCTGGACCAGCTGTTCTGGGACCTGCCCGTCGTGGCCGCGCCCCGTCCCGCGCCTGCGGTCGTGCGCCCCCGCGGTCGCGACTGGCGGATCCCGATGTGGATGCTGGTCGTCGGCGCCGTACTCCTCGTCGCGGCGCTCGACGTGCCGTGGTGGGTCTGGCTGATCGGCCTGGTCGTCTTCCTCAAGCGACCCTGGGCACGGGGACGTCGCATGCACGGAATCCATGACCACGACGGCCGGACGAGCCGCTCCTGCGCGTGAGAAGATCAGCCTGCCGAGGGGTTCAAATCAGGGCCCGCCACTCGGCGTCGTCGTGGAGGATGCCTCTTGCCGCTCAATCCGGACGCTGAGTCCTTCGCCGAGCTCGCCCTCGACCTGCACGAGGTCTCCAGTCTCGACGAGACCGTCGAGCGCGTCCTCGAGTTCGCCTGCAAGATGTTCAACTGCGCCTACGCCGGCGTGATCCTGGTCCACGAAGGGTCGCGCGTCGAGACGGTCGCCAGCAACCACGAGCTCGTCGCCCACCTCGACAAGGTCCAGCTGGAGGCGGGCGAGGGGCCGGACATCGAGATCATCGCCGACCGGCCCGGGGTCCTGATCTGCGACATCAGCGAGGAGACGCGGTGGCCCAGGTGGACCGCCGCCGTGGAGGAGGCCGGCATCCGCAGCATGCTGGGTGCGCGGCTCTACACCACCCGGAGGGTGCTGGGCAGCCTCAACCTCTACGCCCTCGACGTCGACGGGTTCGACGAGGTCGATGTCGACGTCGCGCACATGCTCGCGCGCCATGCGGCGGTCGCCCTCGAGTCAGCCCGTGGCACCGAGCACCTCCAGCGCGCCGTCGATGCGCGCAACCTGATCGGTCAGGCCCAGGGCATCTTGATGGAGCGCTTCTCGATCGACGCCGACCAGGCCTTCGGGGTGCTCAAGCGCTACTCCCAGGACAACAACCTCAAGCTCAACTCTGTGGCACAACGCCTGATCGATACCGGGCGTCTTCCGAGCTGAGCGAGTCGGAGGCCGCCGCGACCATGTCCGACCAGGTGTTGCCCAGGTAGGCCTCCCCGAAGCCGTCCCACAGCCTGGTCGCGGTCGCGACGACCTCCTCCTCGCGGGCGGACAGCTGCCCCGACACCGCCAGCCCCTCCTGCACGCCCACATGTCGCAGGAAGGCGATCGCCACCCGCGCCTGCGCCGCGTCGAAGTCGATGGACTCGAGGCCTTCGTGCTCGGCGGCCTCGACCTCGTCGTCCAGCCGGAAGTGATCCGGTACGCCGCCGAGCCGCGGCAGTAGGAGCGCGGACTCCAGCTCCAGGTGCACGGCCAGCAGGCGCCGAGCACGCAGGAAGACGTCTTCTCGTGCGCCGTCGTGCAGCAGGGGCACGCGGCACAGCATCGCGCGCAGCTCGACGTGCTGGCGCCTCAACAGCTCAGCGAGTCGGTCGCTCACGCGGTCAGCCCCGACCCTGGTTCGTCCTGGACCCGGGACGGGCCGAGGTAGCCGTGCCGTACGCCCCACAGGACCGCCTGCGAGCAGGACGTGACGCCCATCTTGCGGTAGGCGGACCGGATGTAGGACTTGACCGAGTTGATGCTGATGCACGTCGTGTCGGCGATGGTCTGGTTGTCCAGGCCGCTGGTGATCAGGGCGACCACGTCGGCCTCGCGCGGTGTGAGTGGATCGTGTCGGTGACGCCGCGGCGACGTGTGCCGCTCCCCCAGGTCCACCACGATGCGCCCCCGGTGGATGGCCTCCAGCGCCGCCACGAGCACGTCACCCGGCAGCGCCTTCGACAGCACCCCGCTCGCACCGCTGCCCAGCGCCATCTCCGTCAGGTCGGGACGCGCGTTCCAGGTCCAGGTCACCAGCCGTCCGTCGTGCGGGACCGGGCAGCCCACCACCCCGGGCAGCACCTGGACGTCGGCCAAGGAGTCGTGCAGCGTGAGATCGGCACCCTCGGCGGGGACGCCACCGGGAGCGGGCAGCACGGTGATCCGGTTCGTGTACGGCGCCATCAGGGCGACGAAGCCGCGGGTCACCAGCTCACTCTCGCGCGCCAAGGTCACCCGGACGCGACCGGAGTGGTTGTTCGTGGGGGTCATGCGGTCGCCGTACCCGGATCGTGCCGAGGCATACGCCCTGTCCGCAAACCCGACTTGCCCGGACGTCGGCCGACTGGTTACATGGGTCGGAGTGGTTGAGCAGCATGCCGCGCCGGTCCGTCCGAAGGATCCGAGTCGTGTCGCTGACACTGCAACCCTCTTCCTCGCAGGCGCGTCTGACGCGCTCCGCGCGTGCGGCCGCGACCAGCGACCTGCTGGCCCGTCTGGACGACCCGGCCTGCTCCCGGCGCCAGGTCGAGGACGAGATCATCCGGATCAACCTCGTCGTGGCCATGCAGGAGGCGCGACGCTACGAGGGTCGCGGCATCGACAAGGAGGACCTGCGCCAGGTCGCGTCGCTGGGCCTGGTCAAGGCCGCGCGCTCCTTCGACCCCACCCTGGGCACCGACTTCCTGAGCTTCGCGGTGCCGACGATCCGCGGCGAGCTCCGCCGGTGGTTCCGCGACCGCGGCTGGATGGTGCGACCGCCCCGTCCGGTCCAGGACCTGCAGGCCGGGATCATTGCCGCGCAGGACACCCTGGTGCAGGAGTTCGGCCGCACCGCTCGGCCCAGCGAGCTCGCCGCCCACCTGTCGGTCGATGTCGACCAGGTGATCGAGGCCGTGTCCGCCAGCGGGTTGTTCACGGTCGACTCCCTCGACGTGAAGCTCTCGGGCGGGCGTGCGCCCCACGACCGGCTGGCGTTCCGTGACACCGGGTTCGCCAGTGCCGAGGCCCGGATCGTGCTCGGGCCGCTGGTCCGGGAGCTGTCGTCGCGCGAGCGCCGCATCCTCGAGCTGCGCTTCTTCCAGGGTGCGAGCCAGGCTGAGATCGGCGAACAGCTCGGCGTGACCCAGGCCCAGGTCTCGCGGCTGCTGACGAGCATCTGCCGCCGGTTGCGCCAACGCCTCCAGGCATCCCGCCGCGGTACGGCGACGATCCGCCCCGATCTCGATCCGGCGGCGTGAGCCGCGATCAGAGGTCGGACTGGATCCCAGCGAGGAGCTGGCGCGCCATCACGATCCGCTGCACCTGGTTGGTGCCCTCGTAGATCTGGGTGATCTTGGCGTCGCGCATCATCCGCTCGACCGGGTAGTCGCGCGTGTAGCCGTAGCCACCGAGCACCTGGACGGCGTTGACCGTGACCTCCATGGCGACGTCGGAGGCGAAGCACTTGGCGGCGGCACCGAAGAACGTGAGGTCCTTGTCGCCGCGCTCGGAGCGGCCGGCGGCGGCGTAGGTCATCTGGCGCGCGGCCTCCACCTTCATGCCCATGTCGGCGAGCATGAACTGCAGGCCCTGCTGCTCCGCGATCGGCTTGCCGAACTGGATCCGCGTCTTGGCGTAGTCGAGCGCGTAGTCGAGCGCGCCCTGCGCGACACCGACGGCCTGCGCCGCGATCGTGACGCGGGTGTGGTCGAGGGTGCGCATGGCGATGTCGAAGCCCTCGCCCTCCGCACCGATGATCCGGTCGGCCGGGATGCGCACGTTGTCGAAGTAGACCTCACGCGTCGGGGAGCCCTTGATGCCGAGCTTCTTCTCCGGCGCCCCGAAGGAGACGCCCTCGTCGGACTTCTCGACGACGAAGGCCGTGATGCCGCGGGTGCGCTTGGACGCGTCGGTCATGGCGAGCACGGTGTAGAACTCCGAGACACCGGCGTTGGTGATCCAGCGCTTCACACCGTTCAGCACCCAGAAGTCCCCGTCGCGCACGGCGGTCGTCTTCTGGTTGGCGGCGTCGGAGCCGGCGTCGGGCTCGGAGAGGCAGTAGGAGAAGCCGCCCTCACCGGCGGCGAGCTTGGTGAGGTACTTCTTCTTGATTTCCTCGCCGCCGCCGATCTGGACGGGCAGGGAGCCGAGCTTGTTCACGGCCGGGATCAGGGAGGACGCGACGCACGCGCGGGCGACCTCCTCGATCACGATCACGGTCGCGAGGGCGTCGGCACCGGCACCGCCGTACTCCTCGGGCACGTGCGGGGCGTGGAAGTCGGACGCGACGAGCGCGTCGTGCGCCTCCTGCGGGTAGCGAGCTTCCTCGTCGACCGCTGCGGCGTACGGCGCAACCTTCGCGTCGCAGACGGCGCGGACGGCCTCGCGGATGGCCTGGTGCTCCTCGGAGAGGGCGTACATGTCGCTCATGGGCAAGATTGTAGGACGTCCACATA
>JBDSPC010000441.1:0-3023 GCA_039914485.1 Nocardioides sp. | reverse complement strand
TCCTCGAAGAACCGCAGCACCAGGATCGTGCGCTGCTTCGGCGTGAGCTGCGCGAGCGCCGCGTCCAGCGTGAGGCGCAGGTCGCTGTCCTGCGGCGCGTGCGGTTCGTCGTACGACCCCAGGGGGGTCTCGGTGAAGCGGCGCTTGCGCCACCAGGAGATGTTCTGGTGGTACATGACGCGGCGGGCGTAGGCCTCGGGTGATGTCGAGATGCGCTCCCAGTGCCGTGCGGTCTGGAGGAGTGCGTGCTGGATGAGGTCCTCGGCGGTGTGGTGGTTGCCGGTGAGGAGATAGGCCGTGCGCGCGAGCGCCGAGCTGCGCGCGTGCACGAACTCGTCGAAAGCAGACCGGTCGGTCATGGACACCCCCTCACACCTTGTACGACGCGGGCGACCCCGGCCTCGGGTGGTAGCCGGGCCGAACTATTTCAGCGCGCGGAGTGCTGCCTCGACGTCCGCCTCGGAGTTGTAGAGATGGAAGGACAACCGGAGCCGCCCGGCGCGCACGGCCGCCGTGATCCCGGCCCCGGCGAGCCGGTCGGTCATGTCGGATGGCGCCGCGACGGAGACGATGGCGGAGTTGGAGCAGGGGAGCCCGAGGCCGTCGCGGAACGCGTTGGCGAGTGCCAGGTCGTGCGCGTGGATGCGGTCGATGCCGATCTCGAGGAGTAGCTCGAGCGCGGGGGTGTGGCCGATCCAGCAACCCCACGCGGGGGAGACGTCATAGCGGCGGGCGTCGCTGGCCAGCCGCAGCGGCGGGCCGTAGATCGAGTCCCAGCGGGGCTCTCCGGCATACCAACCGGCCGCAAGCTCGGGCAGCTCAGGTGCCGTCGGGCTGACCGCGAAGAAGCAGGTGCCGCGCGGGCCCAGCAGCCACTTGTAGCCGCCGCCCACGACGTAGTCGGCCCGCAGGTCGGTCAACGGCAGCCAGCCAGCGGCCTGGGTGACGTCGACCAGGGTCAGCGCGCCGGCAGCCGTTGCGGCGGAGGTCAGCGCTGCAAGGTCGATGAGCCGCCCGTCAGCCGACTGCACGGCCGACACGGCGACCAGGTCGACCTCAGGAGTGATCGAGTCGATCAACTGGTCGAGCGGCACGAGGCGCACGTCGAGGTCGGCGCGGAGGAACGGGAAGAGGACCGAGGTGAAGTCCTCCTCTGCGGCGAGTACGACGCTGCGCGAGCGCAGCGAGGCCGCCACGAGTCCGACGAACTGGCTGGTCTGTGATCCGGTCGCGACCTCGCTCGGGTCACGCCCGAGCAGGGTCGCGAAACAGGAACGGCCGCGTTCGACGTACGCATCGACGGCAACGGCGTCGACCGTGCCCGCGAAGCGCGAGTCCTCGTACATCCGCATCGCGGTGACGCTGCGCTGCGGCGCGAGACCGAGTGTGGCGGAGTTGAGGAAGACCCCGGACGGAGAGAACTCCGCCGGGGCCAGACTCATGCGTGTGTCGCTCAGCGGGCTCGGCGTGACAGCCGCTCGACGTCCATGATCACGACCGAGCGCGGCTCGAGCCGCAGCCAGCCCCGCGACGCGAAGTCGGCGAGCGCCTTGTTGACGGTCTCGCGGGAGGCGCCGACCAGCTGGGCGAGCTCCTCCTGCGTGAGGTCGTGGTGCACGTGGACGCCGTCGTCGGCGGTGCGGCCGAAGCGGTCGGCGAGGTCGAGCAGCGCCTTGGCGACACGGCCGGGGACGTCGGAGAAGACGAGGTCGGCCACGACGTCGTTGGACTTGCGCAGGCGCGCGGCGAGCTGGTTGAGCAGGCCGCGGGCGACGATCGGACGACCGTCGAGCCAGCGCAGCAGGTCTTCGTGGGACAGCGAGGCGAAGGTCGCATCGGTGACCGCGGTGACCGTCGCCGAGCGGGGGCCGGGGTCGAAGAGCGAGAGCTCACCGAACATCTGGCCGGGGCCCATGATGGCGAGCAGGTTTTCGCGGCCGTCGGCAGCCGAGCGGCCGAGCTTCACCTTGCCCTCGGCGACGATGTAGAGCTTGTCGCCCGAGTCGCCTTCGTGGAACAAGACGTCGCCTCGGCGCAGCCTGGTCTCGGACATCGAGTTGCGCAGCGCAGTGGCCGCCTCGTCGTCGAGCGCGCTGAACAGAGGAGCCTGACGCAACACGTCGTTGTCCACCGGTGTCCTCCAAAACCTTTGGGCCTGCCTGAACGGGGGAATCCTAGCCGTGGTCTGAGTCACACGAGGCCATCGGGGCCAATCAGACCACAGGAACGGCTGCTCCGGGGGCCGTCGGTGCCGGGTCGTAGGCTGCCCACGTGCCCGTCCGCCCCGCCGTCCTGCCCCCCGACACGTCGCTGGTGCGCCGGGCGCGCAAGGTCAACCGCGTCCTCGCCGAGACCTATCCCGACGCCCGCTGTGAGCTCGACTTCGACAATCCCTTCGAGCTGCTCGTGGTCACGGTGCTCAGTGCGCAGACGACCGACCGCCGGGTCAACGCGGTGCGGCCGACGCTCTTCGCCGCCTATCCCGACCCGACGGCCATGGCCGGCGCGCCCCGCGAGGTGCTCGAGCAGATCATCGGTCCGCTCGGCTTCTTCCGGGCCAAGACCGACTCGCTGCTCAAGCTCAGCCAAGCGCTCGTCGAGCGCTACGACGGACAGGTGCCCGGCCGCCTCGACGACCTGGTCACGCTGCCCGGCGTCGGGCGCAAGACCGCCAACGTCGTGCTCGGCAACGCCTTCGGCGTCCCCGGCATCACCGTCGACACCCACTTCGGCCGGCTCGTGCGTCGCCTCGGCTGGACCGAGGAGACCGACCCGGTCAAGGTCGAGCACGCGATCGGCGCGCTCTTCCCCAGGCGCGACTGGACGATGCTGTCGCACCACCTGATCTGGCACGGTCGCCGTCGCTGCCACGCGAAGAAGCCCGCGTGCGGAGCCTGCCCGCTGGCCAGGCTCTGTCCCTCCTTCGGCGTCGACGGGCCGACCGACCCGATCGAGGCGGAGAAGCTGGTCAAGTCGCAGGGGCCGGCGTGATCCGGTCCTTGGCGCTCGCCCTGTCAGCCGCG
>JBDSPC010000145.1:0-3290 GCA_039914485.1 Nocardioides sp. | reverse complement strand
CACACGTTGCCCGCGCAGGGCGGCCATCCACAGCGATCCGTCGGCGAAGGCGAGTCCGGATGGCGAGGCTTCCGCGGTCGACCAGGTCTGCACCGGGTCGACGAAGTCCGGCTCACCACCGCCGCCCTCGACCTCGGGCCAGCCGTAGTTGGCACCAGCGGTGACTCGGTTGAGCTCGTCAAAGGTCTGGTCGCCGAACTCGCTGGCCCACAGCTGGCCGGTCTCGTCAAAGGCAAGGCCCTGCACGTTGCGGTGCCCGAGGGACCAGATGGGAGAGTCGACGTCTGGATTGCCGGGAGCTGGCCGCCCGTCGGTGGTGAGCCGGAGGATCTTGCCGGCCAGTGAATCCGGCTCCTGGGCGAGGTACGGATTGCCGGTCTCGCCGGTGGAGACATAGAGGAAGCCGTCGGGCCCGAAGGCCAGCCGGCCACCGTCGTGGATGACCCCCTTCGGGATCCCGGTCAGGATCGGCGTCGGCTCGCCGAGCTCGTCGCCGTCGAGGGTGACCTTGAAGACGGTGTTGTCCTCGTCCGTGGTCGCGTAGAAGAAGAGCGTCTCGTCCGTTGCGAAGTCGGGGGAGACGGCCACGCCGAGCAGGCCGGCCTCGACCTCGGGCGCCGCCTCGGTGATCTCGCCGATCTCGGCCACATCGGCCTCACCAGTTGCCTGCGGGGTCAGCCGCAGCACGCGTCGCGAGTCGCGTTCGGTGACGATCGCCGACCCGTCCGGCAGGAAGGCGATGCCCCACGGGACGGACAGTTCGCTGGCCACGATTCCGGCGACGCGCGGCTTCCCGGTGGACGCCGACTCGGACGGTGCGGGCTCGGAGGATGTCGGGTCGGACGTCGCCGTACTCACGTCGTCGGAGGCGGGTGGATCGTCGGCATCCGCGCAACCCGACAGGAGTGCAGCCACCAGCAACATTCCCCCGAGGTGGCGCATCAGCCGACGCGCTCGACGAACTCGAGGAGCAGCTGGTGGACGAGGTCGGGCTGTTCCATCTGGGCGAAGTGGCTGGCCCGGAGCTCGACGTAGGTGGCGTCCTTCATGCGTGCGGCGGCCGAGGCCATGTCGCGGGCGCCGGCCAGCACGTCGTAGGTCCCGGCCACGAAGAACGCGGGCACGGAGATGCCGCTCAACGAGACGCGGGCGTGCTCGGAGGTCTTGATTGCGAGGTGGAAGTACCACTCGATCGGCGTGTGCAGGAGCTCTCGGATCGCCCGCGCCGAGAGCTCGGGGTGGGCCTGCGGGAACATGAAGCCGGTGTGCCCCAGGACGCTCACGGTCCGGGGGCCGATGGGCAGCCGGCTGGCGATCGGCGTCAGCGCCCGTCCACCCAGCCTCATCACTCTCGAGAGGTTGACCGTGGCGAGTCGGGCCACCCAGTGCGGCAGGTGAAGCGGGCCGAGCATGGTGGCGAAGGTGTTTCCGGGGACGCCGCACACGGCGAACAGCCCGCCGACGCGCTCGGGGTGGCGCAGTGCCAGCTCGAACATCGTGTTGACGCCCATCGACCAGCCCATGAGCACGGCCCTGTCCACGCCGAAGTGGTCCATCACCGAGAGGCCGTCCTCGACGAACTCGGTGATGCCGACGCGCTCGGTGTCGGTCGGTCGGGCCGAGCCGCCGGTGCCGCGGTGGTTCCAGGAGACGACGCGGACGCCGCAGTCGGGCTCGAGCAGCGCCGGCCACGCCCACGGGTTGGTGCCGAGGCCGTTGCACAGCACGACGGTCGGACCCTCGAAGGTGCCGTCGAGGTCGTTGGTCCAGGCGCGGATCCGGGTGCCGTCGTCGGACAGCACGTCCACGAACCGAACTCGTGTCTCGGTGGCGACGGGGCCCGGGGTCGTCTTCTCCATGCGCAGATTGTGCCTCAGCCGGCGGCCGCTGTTGGTCAGGCGCAGTCGGCGTCAGTCCGGCGCAGGCTCGCTGAGCACCGGGCGGCTGCGGGTCGCGCCGACGCTGGCGACGACGACGCAGGCGACCGCCAGCCACTGGATCGGCGACAGCAGTTCGCCGAGCACCACGATCGCAGCCAGGGCCGCGGCGGCCGGTTCGAGGCTCATGAGGATCCCGAACACGCTCGGCGCCAGGGACCGCAGCGCGACCAGCTCGCAGCTGTAGGGGATGACCGAGCTGAGCACGCCGACCAGGGCGCCGATCGCCAGGATGTGCGGGTCGAGCAGCGCCGTACCCCCCGACACGATCGCCGGAGCGGTGAGCAGCAACGTCGCGAACGCGCTGGCGATCGCGAGCCCGTCGAAGCCCGGCCAGCGTTGCCCCGTCTGGGCGCTGAGCAGGATGTACGACGCCCACGCGACCCCGGCCAGCAGCGCGAAGGCGACGCCGACCGCGTCGAGGTCGGCGGGTTCGAAGCCGAGGAGCACCACGCCGATGGCCGCGAGGCCGACCCACACCAGGTCGCGTGCCTTGCGGGAGCCGACCACCGCCAACGTGAGCGGTCCGATGAACTCGATGGTCACCGCGATGCCCAGCGGGATCCGGGAGAAGGACTGGTAGATCGCCCAGTTCATCAGGCCGAGGCTGGCCCCGAACCCGGCCACGACCAACCAGTCGCTGCGGCTGCGGCCGCGCACGGACGGCCGGGCGACGGCGAGCAGCACGAGGGTGCTGGTGACGAGGCGCAGGAACACCATCGACGTGGGCGAGATGGTGCCGAAGAGGTCCTTGGCGATCGCGGCGCCGGCCTGGACGGAGATGATGCCGATGACGACCAACCAGACGGCTCGCGTCACTGTTTCCCTCCTACGGGCCCTCTTGCGCGGTGCCCTCTTCTTCCAGGCGCCGGATCAGGTCGCCGACGATACGGCTCTCGTTCTCGAAGTAGTCGAGCCCCCAGTCCGCCACGAGGCTCGGGTGCCGGAACACCTCTCCGGGCGAGTCGTTGCCGCGCAGGCTCTCGCGCACCTCCAGCAGTGCGTCGCGCTCCTTCTCGAGCGCGCGGACGTGGTCGCGGAGCATCGCCAGCGTGGTCTCGCTGTCGACGACGTGGCCGAGCAGCAGGCGCAGCGCGACCGTATGCTTGAGGACCGGGAACCCCGGCGCGCTGTCCCGCATCCAGGTGGCCAGCGCGTCCCGGCCCCGATCGCTGATCGTGTACGTCGTCCCGCGGCCTTCGCCGGTCGCGGTGACGAGCCCGTGGTCGGCGAGACGCGCGATCTCGCTGTAGACCTGGCTCATCGCGGGGGACACCCAGTAGAAGCGCAGGGTCGCGTCGGCGCGCTGCTTGAGCTCGTACCCCGTCAGCGCGTCGCCGAAGGTGAGCAGCC
>JBDSPC010000386.1:0-14760 GCA_039914485.1 Nocardioides sp. | reverse complement strand
GCAGCACGTTGCCGGTCACCGAGATGGTGTCCTCGCCGCGACGGATCCGCTCGATCGACGTCTGGCAGGCGTCGGCCGGGGCGGCGATGGTGATGTCGAGGCCCGAGGTGTCGTGCTGCGGGAGGTAAGCGTTGACCTTCTGGATCAGGTTGGCGTCGTGGGCGCGGGTCTCGTCGAGCCAGAAGATGGCCGGCGAGCCGGCGGCGCGGGCGCGGGTCACGGCGAGCTTGACCCAGTCCTGGATGGAGGCGTCCTTGGTCTGGCAAGCGCGCCAGATGTCGCCGGCCTCCACGTTGTGGCTGATCAGCTCGTCGCCGTTGGAGGCGACGACCGCGATGGTGCCGTCGGACGCGGCCTCGAAGGTCTTGTCGTGCGAGCCGTACTCCTCGGCCGCCTTGGCCATCAGGCCGACGTTGGACACCGAGCCCATGGTCGAGGGGTCGAAGGCGCCGTGGGCGCGGCAGTCGTCGATCACGGTCTGGAACACGCCGGCGTAGGACGAGTCCGGGATGACCGCGAGGGTGTCCTGCTGCGCACCGTCCTTGTTCCACATCTGGCCCGAGGTCCGGATCATGGCGGGCATGCTGGCATCCACGATGACGTCGGAGGGCACGTGCAGGTTGGTGATGCCCTTGTCGGAGTCGACCATCGCCAGAGCCGGGCCGTCGGCCAACTCGGCCTCGAAGGACGCCTTGATCGCGTCGGCCTCGTCCAACGCACCGATGCCACCGAGGATGCCGGCGAGCCCGTCGTTGGGGCTGAGGCCGGCAGCGGCCAGCGCGTCGCCGTACGCAGCGAAGGTCCGGGGGAAGAAGGCGCGCACGACGTGGCCGAAGATGATCGGGTCGGAGACCTTCATCATCGTGGCCTTGAGGTGCACCGAGAAGAGGACGTCGTCGGCCTTGGCGCGCTCGATCTGGGCCTGGAGGAACTCGTTGAGGGTGCCGACGCGCATGACGGTGGCGTCGATGACCTCACCGGCGAGCACCTTGAGCTCGTCCTTGAGGACGGTCACGGTGCCGTCCTTGGCGGTGTGCTCGATGCGCAGGGTGTCGTCGGCGGCGAGCACGACGGACTTCTCGTTGTGGCGGAAGTCGTCGGCGTCCATGGTCGCGACGTTGGTGCGCGAGTCGGCGCTCCAGGCACCCATCGAGTGCGGGTGCGACTTGGCGTAGTTCTTGACGGCGGCGGGCGCGCGACGGTCGGAGTTGCCCTCGCGCAGGACCGGGTTGACCGCGGAGCCCTTGACCTTGTCGTACTTGCCGCGGGTCGCCTTCTCCTCGTCGGTCTGCGGGTTCTCGGGGTAGGCCGGGAGGTCGTAGCCCTTGTCCTGCAGCTCCTTGATCGCGGCCTTGAGCTGAGGGATGGAGGCGGACACGTTGGGCAGCTTGATGATGTTGGCCTCGGGCTTGGTGGCCAGCTCACCCAGCTCGGCGAGCGCGTCGTCGAGACGCTGGTCCTCGGTCAGCCGCTCCGGGAACTGGCAGATGATCCGTGCCGCCACGGAGATGTCGCGGGTCTCGACCTCGACGCCGGCGGTCTTGGCATAGGCCGCGATGATCGGCAGGAAGGAGTACGTCGCCAGCATGGGCGCTTCGTCGGTGTGGGTGTAGATGATCTTGGCCATGAGTACGAGGCGCTCCTAGAGACGTGGGTCGACGCGTGAAACTAACTTGACGTCAAGATACCTGACTGTGCGGAGTCCCTAGCCTCGCACCCACGGTCCTGACCTCGCTAGAGTGCCCGTTGGTCCACGGGGGTGGGCGCTCGACTTCGCAGGAAGGCTGCCGCAGATGACAGACGCAACCAGCACGGACGACCCACCGACAACGGGCCAGAAGTTCGCGGCCGAGGTGCTGGGCACCTTCGTGCTCGTCTTCTTCGGCGTCGGTGCCGCCCTGATGAGCGGTGGTGACTACATCACCACCGGCCTCACGTTCGGCCTCACCGTGGTCGTCATGGCATACGCCGTGGGCCGCATCTCCGGGGGCCACTTCAACCCGGCGGTCACGCTCGGCGCCGTGCTCGGCGGTCGACTGCCGTGGAACTCCCTGCCGCTCTACGTCGGCGCCCAGCTCGTCGGCGGGCTCCTGGCAGGGGCCGCGCTCTTCGGCCTCATGCACGGGTTCGCGGGCTACTCCTCCGAGGGCGCCATCGGCGCCAACGCGTTCGGCGACCAGAGCGCCAGCAACTACGCCATGTGGGCGGCCTTCCTCCTCGAGGCGCTGCTGACCCTGGTCTTCCTCTACGTCATCCTCGCGGTGACCGACGAGCGCAACGAGTTCCAGGCCCTGATGGGTCCGTTGTCCATCGGCTTCGCCCTTGCGATGATCCACTTCGCCTCGATGGGCGCGACCGGCACGTCGGTCAACCCGGCCCGTTCCATCGGCGTCGGCGTCTTCGGCGGCACCGACGCGATCATCCAGCTCTGGCTCTTCATCGTGGCGCCGCTCGTGGGTGCCGCGATCGCCGGACTGACCTACCCGCTGATCTTCGGTCACGGCTCCGAGCCCGTGGCCGGGTCCGGCCTGAACTTCGGTGGCGGCGGCCGACGCCAGCAGCAGCCCTCCTACGCCCCGCCTGCGACGTACGAACAGCAGTGGAACCAGGGCCAGCCGCCGCAGCAGCAGTGGCAGGCACCCGCCGCGCCCCAGCAGCAGAACTGGGGCCAGCAGCCTGCGCCCGCCCAGCCGTGGGGCCAGCCGCAGCAGCCCGCGCCGCAGGCCGCTCCCCCGGCCCAGCCGCCCGCCCAGGCACCGCAGCACTGGGGCCAGCCCGCCGCCGATCCCTATGCGCCGCCGGCTCCGCAGGCCCCGCAGCCTCCCGCGCAGGAGTGGGGGCGCCCGATCGAGGACGACGGCGAGGACGGTCGCACGCAGGTGCGACGCCCCGACTAATCCAGGTCCGAGCTCACCAAGGTGACGGTCTCGGTCTCGCCCTCCTCGAGGACGAGGCCGAGACCGTTCGCGTAGAACTTGTGTTCCTCCACGCCCGGCTCCAGCGGCGTGGTGTCCAGGGTCTCGACGAGGTCGGTCCACTCGCCGCGGGTCTCCTCGAGGCTCAGCACCTCCGCGCGGTCCTCGGCGACGCCCTCGCGGAACTCCTGGCGGAAGCCGTCCCCGACGCGCGGAGTCGCCGGCATCACCAGGCCGGCCTGCGCGCCGTCGATGCCTGCCTCCCAGGAACCCTGGGTGCTTGGCGCACCGTCGCCGTACGCCGTCGTGTCCTCGCCGAAGTACCAGACGTTGCCGCGGGTGTCCTGGGCGTACCAGTCGTAGGTGTCCTCGATGACGTCACCCGAGGCGTCGGTGACCTCGTCGTGGACGACGGTGGTGACGACGCCGGCGACCACACGGGTGTCGTCGGTGACCCGTACGGCGATCCGCTCGATGACCTCCCCACCCTCCGTCACCTCGTAGCGCCAGGCGTTGCCCGGTGTGAGTGGCAGGTAGGGGTTGTCGATCTCGCGCACGAAGTCGGCGGGCTGCGGGGTGGGGGTCGGGATCTCGAGCCCGTCCACTCCGGCCGGGTCGATGGTGCGCGGCTCCCCGGCTCCGCAGCCGCTCGCAAGCATCAGACCGGCCGGAACGAGTGCAATGACCGCGATCCGGACGAGTCGGCGGGCGGCAGGGTCGGGCCTCGGCATGGGAGCAGAATGCCAGTCAGCCCTCCCGGGCCCGACGCCGAGTGGCGCTGCTAGCGTCGCTTGCGGATCAACCACCACTCAACTTTGCCTACAGGAGTCACCGTGGCCACCACGCCCTTGAAGGTCGCCGTCACCGGCGCAGCCGGTCAGATCGGCTACAGCCTGCTCTTCCGCATCGCCGCCGGCGCCCTCGGCGACCGTCCGGTCGAGCTCCGCCTGCTCGAGATCGAGCCGGCCCTGCCCGCCCTCGAGGGCGTCGTCATGGAGCTCGACGACTGTGCCTTCCCGCTGCTCGCGGGTGTCGAGATCGGCGCCGACCCGGCCGCGATCTTCAACGGCGTCAACGCCGCCATGCTCGTCGGCGCCATGCCTCGCAAGGAAGGCATGGACCGTGCCGACCTGCTGGCCGCGAACGGCAAGATCTTCACCGGTCAGGGCAAGGCCCTCAACGAGGCGGCCGCCGACGACGTGAAGATCCTGGTGACCGGCAACCCGGCGAACACCAACGCGCTGATCGCGATGAGCAACGCGCCCGACATCCCGCGCGAGCGCTTCAACGCGCTGACCCGCCTCGACCACAACCGCGCCAAGACGCAACTGGCCAAGAAGCTCGGGGTGTCCGTCACCGAGATCGAGAACCTGGCGATCTGGGGCAACCACGACGACTCGATGTACCCCGACCTCTTCAACACCATCGTCGGAGGCCGCTCGGCCGCCGAGCAGGTCGACGAGGCCTGGATCACCGACGAGTACATCCCCACCGTCGCGACCCGCGGTGGCGCGATCATCAAGGCGCGGGGTGCGTCCTCGGCCGCGTCGGCCGCCAACGCCACCATCGACCACATGCACGACTGGCTCAACGGCACCACCGAGTGGGTCTCCATGTCGGTCCCGTCCGACGGGTCCTACGGCGTCACCGAGGGCATCGTCTCCTCGTTCCCGTGCACGGTCACCGACGGTGCCTACAAGATCGTCGAGGGCATCGACCTCAACGACTTCTCCAAGGAGCGCATCGCCGCGTCCGTGGCTCGCCTCGAGTCCGAGCGCGACCAGGTCAAGGAGCTCGGCCTCATCTAGCACCTGCATCGAGCGGGCACGAAGTGCCCGCGATCACTCGCCGAGCGGGCACAAAGTTCAGGTTCATTCCGCACTTCGTGCCCGCTCGACGCGTTCGGGGCGCCACTTCGTGCCCGGTCGGCTAGAGGCCTGGTTGGTCCGGGATCGAGGTGGCCAGGAAGATCAGGGCGCCACCGAGCGCCACCAGCAGGGCGACGTCGAGCGCCTTGTGGCGTACGGCGAGCATGCCGGCGTCGCGAGGACCGAGGACCGTGCGGACGGCGGCCGCGAAGAGCAGAGCGCCGCCGACGATCCGGATCCCGATCCGCCAGTCGCTCAGGGACGCGATCGTGAGCCCGCCGATCGTGACGGCCAGCACCAGCAGGTAGAACGCGCCACCGATGGTCGAGGGGTAGCGGCGCTCCTCGGGCTCACCCGAAGGGTGCTCGCCGTCGACGAGGTCCTCCGCCGAGATCGGCGGCACGCTCTCGGGCGGGAGGATGTGCCCGTTCCCCGAGACGTCGGGAGAGCGATCGTCCAGCGGTGGTTCGAGCGGGCGGTCGGTCACGGAGGTCCCGTCGGAGAGTCAGAGGGGGTGGGTCTGTTCGGCGATCTCCACAATATTGGTCAGCAGCATCGCGCGGGTCATCGGACCGACACCCTTGGGGTTCGGGGACACCCAGCCGGCGACGTCCCACACGTCGGGGTGCACGTCGCCGGTGACCAAGCCGCCGACCCGCGAGACGCCGACGTCAAGGACTGCCGCGCCGGGCTTGATCATGTCGGCGGTGATGATGCCGGGGACGCCCGCGGCGGCGACCACGATGTCGGCGTGCCGCACGTGCGCGGCCAGGTCGACGGTGCCGGTGTGGCACAGCGTGACGGTGGCGTTCTCGGAGCGACGGGTGAGCAGCAGCCCGAGCGGGCGGCCGACGGTGAGCCCGCGGCCGACGACGGCCACCTCGGCACCGGCGATCTGCACGCCGTGGCGGCGCAGCAGCTCGATCGCGCCGACCGGGGTGCAGGGCAGCGGGCCGGCCTCGCCGAGCACCAGCTTGCCCAGGTTGGTCGGGTGCAGGCCATCGACGTCCTTGTCGGGGTCGACGCGCGAGAGCAGCGCGAACTCGTCGAGGCCGGTGGGCTGCTGGACCAGGAAGCCGGTGCAGTCGGGGTCGGCGTTGAGCTCGTCGATGACGGCCTCGACCTCGGCCTGCGTGGCGGTGGCAGGAAGGTCGCGGCGGATCGAGGCGATGCCCAGCTCGGCGCAGTCCTTGTGCTTGGCGCCGACATACCACTGCGAGCCGGGGTCGTTGCCGACGAGCACGGTGCCCAGCCCGGGCGTGATGCCGCGGGCCTTGAGGGCGGCCACTCGCTCGGCGAGCTCGGCCTTGATGGTGCGCAGCGTGGCTGCGCCGTCGAGGGTCTGGGCGGTCACGTGGTCTCCAAGGGTGCCGAAGGGGTGGCGTTGGTGGCGGGCACGGGTGAACCGTGGTGGGCAAGGTAGCGCTCCGCGGCCCGGGCCGCGGGGTGCGAGACGATCGCGGCGGCGACGCCGATGACGGCGATCACCGCCCAGCCGGGTGCGCCCCAGGTGAGGGCGAGGAACGTGTAGAGCGCCGGGAAGATGATCGGCTCGACCTGGTAGCCGAGCCCCCACACGCCCTGGTAGTCACCCATCCGGCTCGGGTCCGAGAGCTCGGAGGTGAAGCCCCAGTCGGACGCCGACTGCCACAGCTCGGCGCCGGTGATGGTGATGTGGCCGATCCAGATCAGCACGATCGAGACCCAGCCGACGGTCTCGTGGGTGACGCTCAGGACGAGGCAGGACAGCACGAACGCCCAGCCCGACCAGCGCACCGCGCGCAGCGACCCGTTGACCGAGTCGGCGCCCCGCGAGGCCCGCACCTGCAGCAGCACCGCGAGCACGGTGTTGGTGCCGAACAGCCACGCCAGCAGGGTCTGTGGCGCGTCGGTGCGCTCGACGAGCCAGAGCGGCACCACGACGTTGAGCAGCACCTGGTTGGACGACAGCACGCCGTTGCACATCGCCAGGACCAGGAAGCCCTTGTTCTTCAGGGCGGCCGGGGTCACGTGCACGTCGGTGCCGACAGAGACCTCGACCTTCCGCATGAGTGCGGGCAGGAACGAGATCATCACCGCGTTGATCACCAGCAGGCCGGCGGTGATGAGGGGTACGGCGATGATGGCTTCCCGGGTCCCGATGCCGAGGGCCACGCCCGCCGTACCCGCACCGAGGGTGTAGCCGACGTTGCGGGCCGCCCGCTGGTAGGCCATCGCCGCCACCCGCTTGTCGCGCGGGAAGACCTCGATCCGGTAGACGTTGCGTGCCGAACGACTGGCCGTCTCGACGCAGGCCAGCACCGCGAGCAGCAGCACGAACGACGCGAACCCGGAGGCGAGCGGCCAGGCGAGGTAGAGCAGCGCCTCGATGAACGCACTGATCATCCACAGCCGCTTCGCGCCCACCCGGTCGCTGAGCCGCCCGAGCGGGATCGACAGCGTGAGCGTGACGAACGCCGCCGCGGACATGCCGAGGCCGATCTGGGCGCCGGTGAGTCCGACGATCTGGGTGAAGAAGACGGCCGTGCCGGTCAGGAACGACCCGGTCGCGAACGCCGACAGCACCGACTGGAGCGCGAGGTCGCGCTCCAGCTTCGTCGGCGGGATGATCCCCCTGAGGAACCGCAGCATCAGTGGAAGAAGTGCCTCGTACCGGTGAAGTACATCGTGATGCCGGCCTTCTCGGCCGCCTCGATGACCTCGTTGTCGCGCATCGATCCGCCCGGCTGGACGATCGCCGTCACGCCACCGTCGATCAGCACCTGCGCGCCGTCGGCGAACGGGAAGAACGCGTCGGACGCGGCAACCGAGCCGGCGGCCCGCTCCCCCGCGCGCTCCACCGCCAGGCGGCAGGAGTCGACGCGGTTGACCTGGCCCATGCCGACGCCGACCGACGCACCGTCGGCGGCGAGCAGGATGGCGTTGGACTTCACGGCCCGGCAGGCGCGCCAGGCGAAGGCGAGGTCGGCCAGCACCTCGGGCGACGCGGCGGTGCCGGTCGCGAGGGTCCAGGTCGACGGGTCATCGCCCTCGGCATCGATCACGTCGCGGTGCTGGACGAGCAGGCCACCGGAGATCGAGCGGATCTCGGCGCCACCGCGCGGCAGCGGGGCGGACTCGAGGATCCGGATGTTCTTCTTCGCGGCCAGGATCTCGACCGCACCGTCGTCGTAGCCCGGGGCCACGACGACCTCGGTGAAGATCTCCGCGACCTGCTGGGCCATCTCGACCGAGACCGGCACGTTGGTCGCGATCACGCCACCGAACGCCGAGACCGGGTCGCACGCGTGCGCCTTGCGGTGGGCGTCGGCAACATCGCCGCCGACGGCGATGCCGCACGGGTTGGCGTGCTTGATGATCGCGACCGCGGGGAGGTCGAAGTCGTAGGCCGCACGGCGGGCCGCGTCGGCGTCGACGTAGTTGTTGTAGGACATCTCCTTGCCGTGGTGCTGGGTCGCCTGCGCGAGCCCGGGACCGCCGGGCAGGAAGCCGTTGGAGTAGATCGCAGCCGACTGGTGCGGGTTCTCGCCGTAGCGCAGCACCGCGTCCTTGTCCCAGGTCGCACCCATCCACGCCGGGAAGCCGGTGCCCTGGGAGCTGTCCGTGAGCACGTTGCCCATCCACGACGCCACGTGCACGTCGTACGTCGCCGTGTGCACGAACGCCTCGGCGGCCAGCGTCTTGCGGGCGGCCAGGGTGAAGCCCCCGGCAGCGACGGCGGCCAGCACGTCGGCGTACCGCGCAGGAGAGGTGACGATGGCGACGGACGGGTGGTTCTTCGCGGCCGCGCGCACCATCGACGGTCCGCCGATGTCGATCTGCTCGACGCACTCGTCGGGCGATGCTCCGGAGGCCACGGTGGCGGTGAACGGGTAGAGGTTGCTGACGACCAGGTCGAAGGGCTCGACGCCGAGGTCGGCGAGCTGCTGGACGTGGGTGTCGAGGCGGCGGTCGGCGAGGATGCCGGCGTGCACGCGCGGGTGCAGGGTCTTGACCCGGCCGTCGAGGCACTCGGGGAAGCCGGTGAGGTCCTCGACCCTGGTGACGGGCAGGCCGAGGTCGGAGATCAGCTTGGCGGAGCCACCGGTGGAGACGAGCTCGACACCGGCGTCGTGCAGGCCGCGGACGAGCTCGTCGAGCCCGGCCTTGTCATAGACGGAGACCAGTGCGCGCTTGATCGGGACCTGGTCGTGGAGGGTTTCGGACACGGATGCTCCATGAGTAGCTGCGGAGGGGAGCACCCAGGCGTTCGATGCTCCACGGCTTCACTCCCTGGTGGTCACCCACCTGCGCCAGTCGTGTGCCCTCATCCTAAGC
This sequence comes from Nocardioides sp., assembly GCA_039914485.1. Lineage (GTDB taxonomy): Bacteria > Actinomycetota > Actinomycetes > Propionibacteriales > Nocardioidaceae > Nocardioides. Next base: position 5,660 of record JBDSPC010000386.1, on the reverse strand, counting down.
GCACGCGGCGACCGTCCAGCTCCCACCCGTCGCGGGCCATCAGTCCGACGGTGTCGACGAGCATCGTGCGCTCGGCGATCTTGATCCGCTCGTGCAGCGTCTCGACCGTGTCGTCGTCGATCACCGGCACCACGGTCTGGGCCACGATCGGGCCGGTGTCGACTCCCCCGTCGACGATGAAGAGGGTGGCGCCGGTGACCTTCACGCCGTACGCCAGGGCATCCGCGGCGCCGTGCATGCCCGGGAAGGACGGCAGCAGCGCCGGGTGGGTGTTGACCGTGGTGTGGCGGGCCAGGAAGTCCTCGGAGACCAGCTTCATGAAGCCGGCCGAGACGACCAGGTCGGGCTCGAAGCCGGCCACGGTGTCGGCGAGGGCGCGATCCCAGTGCTCGCGGCTGCTGAACTGCGACACCTGCTTGACGAAGCTCGGGATGCCGTGGCGATCGGCCCGGGCCAGGGCCTCGATGTCGTCACGGTCGGCGCCGACGGCGACGACTCGGGCGCCGTACGCCGGATCCGCGCACGCGTCGATCAGGGCCTGCAGGTTGGTGCCCGCGCCGGAGACGAGGACGACAAGACGAGTGGTCACCCGGCGGAGTCTAGGACTCCTCGGGGGTGCTCCGGCGGTGGTACCAGGCCATGACCAGGGCACCGAGCAGGCCACCCAGGCCGAAGGCGGTGATGGCGGCCACGAGCACCTCGGGCACGAACGGCCCGACGAACCGCATCCGGCCGGGTCCGACGGCACCACCCGCCACGGAGGCGAGCACGGCGAACGCGAGACCGGCCACGATCCCGCCACCGCATCCGCGCAGCGCGGCCTCGAGCCAGGTCAGGGCGGGGTGCCGGCGCTGCCACCACATCGTCGCTAGCGCGGCCACGAGGGGCGGCAGCCAGACCAGGGACGACACCACGGCGCCAGGAGTCCCGATGGTCGGCAGCGCCGCCAGCAGTGCGAAGAGCGGAAGGGGACCGAGCACCACGGCGCCGGGTGAGACGAGGGTGTTGCCGCCGACCGCGAAGCCGGGGCCGAGCAGGAAGGAGCCGGAGAAGAGGGACGCGTTGGGCAGGAAGCCGCCGTTGGCGATCGCGTAGACGATGCCCTCGCCCGCGCTCAGGTGCAGCTGGCTCATCATCGTCGCGGCCTCGCCGATGCCGAAGGCGAGCGAGACCAGGAAGACGACGGCCGAGAGGGCCAGGAAGGCCGTCAGGATCGCGATCGCCGTGGCCGCTCCCTGGCGGATCACGGCGGGCACGAAGGTCGCCCAGATCGCGGCCCGACCGGAGCCGATCGCGATGCCCGGGCCGGCGAACGCCAGCGTCATCGCCACGCTCCACAAAATGACGTGCGGCACGCTGAGGGTGGTCTCCACGCTCGCGGTGAGCGTGGCCGTCACGACCGCGACGAGGGCGTAGCCGATGAAGAACAGCCCGGTCGCCAGTGGCACCGTCAGGTCGCGCTCGCCGTCGGAGATCCGGTCGGCGTCGGGGCCGTGACCGGACAGCGCGTCGCCCACGCGGTGGCCCAGCCGCCAGATCGACCAGGCGCAGATCACGGTGAGTCCGAGGGGTACGGCGCCCACCGCCACCCCACGGACGGTGATGCCGGATCCGTGGGCCATCAGCCAGGCGACCGCACCCATGCGCATGCCGTCGCGCGGGGCACCGTGGGCACCGGCATCGGCGGCGAACCAGCCGATGACGCCCACGGCGACGCAGACCAGCAGCGGCGCCAGCGCGGCTGCTGCGCCACCGAGCGTCGCGATCAGGACCAGCGGTCGCTGGGCACGCCCGGTCGAGGTGCGGTCACGGCGGTCGAGGAGCAGAGAGGTCATGGCCCGGCCATCATGACCCGATCGCTGAGGGCGTTCGCGCTGCCACGCCGCTACCCCGTACCGTTGAGCAGGTCATGAGGAGTCCCGAAGCGTTCGACACCTTCTACGCCACGACCCGCGATCGTCTGCTGCTCGAGGCGTATGCGCTGACCGGTGATCTGCCCGCTGCGCGGACCGCCGTCCGGGATGCGTTCTCCGTCGCGTGGCACCACTGGTCGAAGGTGGGCCGGCTCGACGACCCCGAGGCGTGGGTGCGTCCGCACGCGCACAGTCGGGCCCTGCACCGCCACACGGCTCGCCCGTGGCACCGCGACAAGGCCGTCGACGCCAATGTCCGTGCGACCCTCGAGGCGCTCGCCAAGCTGACCAGCCACGAGCGCAAGGCGCTGGTGCTCACCTCCCTCTCGCCGCTGTCCCTGGCCGACATCGCCCGCGAGGTCGGCCTCCCCCGCGCCGACACCGAGCGCGCGCTGCAGAGCGCGACCTCGCGCTTCGCGATGGCTCGAGCCGTCCCCAGCACCGATGTCCGGCTCCGCCTCGATGCGCTGCGGGCGCCGCTGCTCGGCACCAGCTGGCCCCGGAGCACGATCATCCGCCGGACGGGGACCGCACGTCGCCGTACCCACACCCTGATCGGCTCTGCCGCGGTCATCGCCGCCCTACTCGTCTCGGGCACCGTCGTGGCCTCCGGTGGTGCCGAGCCCAGCTCGCTCGACCAGGAGAGCGCCCTGCCCGGGATCTCGATGCGCGAGGGCTCGGTCGACGAGGCCCCTGCACTCGAGGACGCCACGATGCTGGCGACCGCGCAGATGAAGCGCTACGGGCGCGGCCTCACCTGGAGCGAGGGCGAGACCTCGGACAACCTGGCCGGATCGGGACTGGTGATGCCGTGCCAGCAGGCGCGCTTCGCCGACCCGGCCGGCGCCGGCGCGCTGATGAGGTCGTTCACCGGCACCGCCGAGGTCGACAAGTCGTCCCGCACGGGCAAGGGCAAGAAGGCACGCACCACCCGACGCACGGTGACCGAGGAGCGCGCCACCGCCGTCCAGTTCGTCGAGCTCTCCGCCGACGAGGCGCAGGCGCAGGCGGCCTTCGAGATCACCCGAGGGTGGTACGCCGACTGCCTCGACTCCCGCGTCCAGCTGCTGTCCACCGATGCGGTCTCGCGGGTGGGCGACGACGCCACCGTGATGACGTTGCGGAGCTGGAACAAGACACCCAGCCGGATCTCGGTGGGCCTGGCGCGCACCGGTCAGCTGACGGTGACGACCCTGGTGCGCTCGACCGGCGCACCGGTCGCCGCGAAGACGGCAGCCGCTGGACTGGCGGCCGCGGTCAACGCCGCGTGCGGCAGTCCCGGGGCCGGCGCGTGCGCCGGACCGCCGAAGGTGCGACCGAGCGAGCCCTTCCCCGTCGGCAAGCCGACCGGACTGCTGGCCGCGGTCGACATGCCCCCGGTCGCCGGCGCTGTCGGCCCGTGGGTCGGCACCGACCCGGAGCGGGCCCGGTCCAACTTCGCGTCCACGCGCTGTGACAACACCCAGTTCCGCGGCCAGGGCATGCGCCACACCCTGACCCGGACCTTCGTCTTCCCGGAGATGCAGAAGGAGAAGACCTTCGGCCTCACCCAGACGGTGGCGACGATGAAGCCTTCGCAGGCCACCAGTTTCGTCGACGAGGTGCGCAGTCGCATCCGCAAGTGCGGCGAGGCCAACCTCGGCACGTCCGTGGACAGCCTGGTCAACCGGTCGAGGAAGGACACCGAGCTGACGGTCTGGGACCTCGACGTCGAGATCAGCGACAACCGGACGATCCAGTTCTGGATGGCGATCATGCGCGACGGCAATGCCGTCTCCCAGGTCGGCTTCACCCCCACGAACGGGATGACCATGGCGCGCGACGACTTCACCGCGATCGCCGAGCGGGCGCTGGAGCGACTCGGCGACCTGCCCAGCGCCACCCGCTGACTCGTCACGACGCTGATCCGTCACAACAATGCAGGGCGGGGCCGCGTCTTCCCAGCGACGACCGCTGTGGAGAGGATGGGGACATGAGGCGATTCGCCCTGGCCTGCGCACTCGTGCTGGCGTTGTCTGCGTGCAGCCAGGAGTCCCCGGACGGCGCGTCCGCCGACCCGTCTCCCACGCCGTCCACGGCCTCGAGCGCCACCGCCGCCGCGCCCGCAGCGACGGCGATCCCCCTCGAGTTCCCGCTCTCGGAGGGGATGTCGAGCGAGCAGGACGACGACGTCAGCGTCTCGGCCCAGAGCGTGGGCATGCGGGCGTTGAACCTCTGCGGCCGCAAGCCGCTGCGCGGCCTGAAGCCGGCCGACCGGCTGGCGGCGGAGGCCAGCGGCAACGAGTACTCCAACACCCGCGACCTGATGCTCTTCGCCGACACCGCCCAGCCTTCCGCCGTCCTGGCGGACATCCGGTCCTCGGCGGCGTCGTGCCCCGCCGATGCGCTCGGGCCGGGGTCACGCCTGCTGACCGAGGTCCGGGACTCGACGCTCGGACCGGACGCGTCCGTCCTGGTGCACACCTACGAGCAGGACGGCGAGGTCGGCATCGGCGCCGAGATCATCGACGTCGTGCACGTCGGTCGCGCCTTGCTGGTGACGTCGTCGTACGCCGAATGGGACCCGGCCACCAACCTCGACGAGGGCATCGCGGACGAGGCGGACCGGCTGGCCGAGACCGTGGCGGCGATGTCGATCTTCCAGGACGCGTCGCCCGGGGCCGCTCGCGCTCCCGCGTTGGCCACCACCGCGACCCCGATCCCCGACGACTTCCCGCTCGCCCTGCGGATCGCGGAGAACGAGTCCACCGGCGAGCAGCCGGTGCCCGCGCCCGACGCCAAGGGCGTCAGCAGGTGGCGCGCCTGTGGGGAGCAGCTGTGGCCGCTGGCGCAGTCCCGGATCGAGGACCGGCTGGCGGTGCAGGCCACCGGGCCGGAATACCTCGACGCCCGCGAGCTGGTCTCCATGCGCGGCGCCCAGGTCGCCGCCAAGGCGCTGGGTCGCATCCGGGCAGACCTCGCCGCCTGCACCACGCCCCACCGGGGCGCCGTGTGGACCGTGCACGCCGCCGACACCGGCTACGACTCGGTGACCTTCACCCTCAGCTACACGCGCGGCCTTGGTCTCTCGGTCTTCCAGGTGATCCGGGTCGGCAAGGGCGTGCTGATCACCCACACGTACGGCGAAGGCCTGCTCTCGCAGAGCCGGCCGGGCATCCCCCGGCAGACCCGGCTGGGCCGCGACCTCGCAGCTGCGATGTGCGTGTTCACGCGGGCCGGCTGCTGAAACGACACAAGCCCCGCTCGCCGGGGCGAACGGGGCTCGTGCACGGTGGATCAGAGGGTCTTCAGGATCTCCCGTGCCAGCTCGGCGGTGGCGGACGGCGTCTTGCCGACCTTCACGCCGACGGCCTCGAGGGCCTCCTGCTTGGCCGCCGCGGTGCCCGCGGAGCCCGACACGATGGCGCCGGCGTGGCCCATGGTCTTGCCCTCGGGGGCGGTGAAGCCTGCGACGTAGCCGACGACGGGCTTGGTGATGTTGGCCTTGATGTAGTCGGCCGCCCGCTCCTCGGCGTCTCCACCGATCTCACCGATCATCACGATCAGCTTGGTGTCGGGGTCGTCCTCGAACGCCTGCAGCGCGTCGATGTGGGTGGTGCCCACGATCGGGTCGCCGCCGATGCCGATGGCCGTCGAGAAACCGAAGTCCCGCAGCTCGTACATCATCTGGTAGGTCAGCGTGCCCGACTTCGACACGAGACCGACCGGGCCCGTGCCCGCGATGGTGTGCGGGGTGATGCCGGCCAG
>JBDSPC010000370.1:0-6392 GCA_039914485.1 Nocardioides sp. | reverse complement strand
GCTAGCGGTTGCCGCGGCCCTTGCCGTTGCCGTTGTTGCCCTTGCCCTTCTTGCCGCCGTTGGTGCTGGGCGGCGGCGGGACGGAGCCGGTCGACTGGTAGATCCCCACCGTGTCCCCGGAGCCGAGCGACGTGCCGGCCTCGGGTGAGGTGCCGGCCACCGCGTCGGCGGCGATCGCGGAGTTGACGAAGCCGGCCAGCTCCGTCTCGAAGCCGTAGGACTCGAGCTCGGCGCGCGCGTCCTTGACCGACATCCCGGACACGTCCGGCACGGCCGTCAGCACCCCGGCGATCTCGTCACCGGCGGGCGCGCGGAAGTCCTCGTAGTCCAACCGGTCGGAGATCGCGGCCATCGCCTCGCCCCAGATCGGGCCGGCGACGGTGGAGCCGAAGGCCTCGCCGATGTAGGACCCGCCGACGTTCTGGCCGTTGAGGCTGACCCAGTGGCCGAGCTCGTTGGCGCCGGCGACCATCGCGGCGGTGGCGATCTGCGGCGTGTAGCCGACGAACCACACCGCCATGTTGGAGTTGTTGGTCCCGGTCTTGCCGGCGGACGGCTGGGCGGGGGCGATGTTGGCCCCGAAGCCGTCGGGCTCCATCACGCCGCGGAGCACATCGTTGACCGCGTCGGCGGTGACGCCGGGCATCACGGTCTCGCAGGAGGTGGGGTAGTCCTTCACCGTCGTGTTGTCGGCAGCCAGCACCTGGGTGACCGGGAGGGCGTCGCAGTGCTTGCCGCGAGCGGCGAAGGTGGCATAGGCCTCGGCCATCGTCAGCGGGTTGGTGTCAGAGACACCGAGGATCCACGACGGCACCTGCTGGGTGATGGGCAGCTTGATGCCCATCTTCTCGGCGAGCGCGATCGGCTCGCACATGCCGGTCTCGACCTCGAGCTGGGCGAAGAAGGTGTTCACCGACTGCTGGGTCCCGGTGTAGAGGTTGTAGTTCTGGTCGCCGCCGGTCGAGTTGCCGACCGTCCAGCCCTCACCGTCGCCGGCGTAGGGACCGTCGCAGGTCTCGAACTCCTCGTCCGGGATGTTCATCTCCTGCGGCGCGTAGATGGACTCGCTGAGCGGGATGTTCTGGTTGATCGCCGCGGCCAGCACGAACGCCTTGAACGTCGAGCCGGCCTGGAAGCCGTTGGCGTCGCCGTACTTCGCGGGGACGACGTAGTTGAGGTAGGTCTCGCCGGCTGCCTTGTTCTTGCCCATGGGGCGCGACTGGGCGAGGGCGCGGACGTAACCGGTGCCGGGCTCGACCATCGCCAGGCCGCCGATGGCCTGGTCCTGCGGGTAGACGTGCGCCTGGACGGCGTCGTCGGCACCGGTCTGGTACTGCATGTCGAGCGTCGTGTGGATGGTCAGGCCGCCGGACTGCAGAAGACGCTTGCGGTCCTTGACGGTCTCGCCGAGCGACTTGTCCTTGAGGAGGTAGTTGACGGCGTAGTCGCAGAAGAACGGGGCCTGCGACTGCTGGCAGCCGTTGGGCGACTTCACGACGTTGAGGCCGAGCGGGCGCTCCTTGAGCTTGTCGGCCTGCTCCTGGGGGATGACGTTGAGCTGGGCCATCCGGTCGAGCACGACGTTGCGACGGTTGAGCGAGCGCTCCGGGGAGTTGGTCGGGTCGTAGCCGGTCGGGTTCTTCACGAGGCCGGCCAGCGTCGCGGACTGGAGGTAGTTGAGGTTCTTGGCGTTCTTGTTGAAGTAGTGCTGGGCGGCCGACTGGATGCCGTAGGCGCCGTCACCGAAATAGGCGATGTTGAGGTAGCGCTCGAGGATCCAGTCCTTCGAGTAGTTCTTCTCGAACGCGATGGCGTAGCGCAGCTCGCGCAGCTTGCGGGCGTAGGTGTCATCGGTGGCCGCGGCCGCCTCTTCCTTCGTCTCCGCCTGGTTGAGCAGCGTCTGCTTGACCATCTGCTGGGTGATCGAGGATCCGCCCTGGACCGAGCCGCTCGCCTGGTTGGTGACGAAGGCGCGGAGGGTGCCGCGGATGTCGAGGGCACCGTGCTGGTAGTAGCGGTCGTCCTCGATGGAGACGATCGCCTCGACCATCTTGCGCGAGATCTGCTTGAGCCCGACGTTGATGCGGTTCTGGTCGTAGAGGGAGGCGATGAGGTTGCCGTTGACGTCGTAGATGCGCGTCTTCTGCGCCAGCTCCTTGGCCTCGAGCTCGTCGGGCAGGTTGACCATGCCCTTGCTGACGTCCTTGGCGGCGACGCCGACGACACCCGCGAATGGGATCGCGAGGCCGGCCGTCAGCACTCCCAGGATCGCTGCCACCACGGCCATGACGGCGAGGTGGGACAGGACGGAGGGCCTGCGACCGGGCTTCGACATGGCCCCCAGACTACGGGAGCGGGCCAGACCAGCCCATTCGCCGTACCACACCCCGACCGGCCCTGGTGGGCGATCGGATGGACGCCTGACCATCTGGTCTAGTCATATCGGACCATCAGGTTTAGCCGGATGGTGCATTCATCAATCACCGTTCTTTACATACGGTCAGTGCGGGTCGAGAAGTGGTCGCTATGGGGGCGACCATCGGGAACCCAATGAGATGGCGGAACATCATGTGGGTTGAGGATTGGGCACCGCGGGCTGCGTGCCGACAGGACACCCCGGACGCGCTCTTCGTCCGTGGAGCCGAGCAGAACAAGGCCAAGCAGGTCTGTGCCTCGTGCCCGGTCCGCACCGAGTGCCTCGCCGAAGCGCTGGACAACCAGATCGAATGGGGTGTCTGGGGCGGCATGACCGAGCGTGAGCGTCGCGCCCTGCTCCGTCGTCGTCCGCAGGCCTCCTGGCGCACCGTGCTGGAGTCGGCTCGCAACGAGCACGTCAACAGCCCCGTCACCGTCTGACCCCTCGGGTCACCCGCGTCGGATCACCCTCCGGCGAGCAGGTCTCCCACGCGACGCAGTCCTTCGAGGTCGTGCACGTCCGTCGACAGGGCGGGTACGACCGCGCTCGCGACGCCCGGGTGCTCCGTCGCCCAGCGCTCCCTCAGGTGCGCCTCGCGCATGACGATGCGGGCCCGGTCGGCGTGCAGTCGCAGCAACCCGGCGGTCGTCGAGTCCGGCTCGACGGCGACCAGGCGATCGGCCGCGGCCGTCGCCTCCTCCACCGACAGCCCCACCGTCACCGGCGGGCTGGCGCGGTTGACGACCAGGCCGGCGAGCGGCATCTCGTCCTCGGTCAGCCGCTCGACGAAATAGGCGGCCTCGCGCAGGGCGTCGGGCTCGGGTGCCGCCACCACGAGGAACGCGGTGCCGTCGGCCTGCAGCAACGAGAAGGTCTTCTGCGCCCGCACCCGGAAGCCGCCGAAGAGCGTGTCGAACGCGGCCACGAACGTCTGCATGTCGCGCAGCACCTGCGCCCCGAGGATCTTGGTGAGCGCGTTGGTGATGAGGCCGACGCCCGCCGTCATCAACTTCGCCGGGCCGCGGGCCGGCGCCAGCAGCAGCCGGATGAAGCGTCCGTCGAGGAAGCTGCTCAGTCGCTCCGGGGCGTCGAGGAAGTCCAGCGCCGAGCGTGACGGCGGGGTGTCGACGACGATCAGGTCGTAGGTCCCGTCCTGTTGCGCCTGGGCGTGGATCTGCCCGAGCTTCTCCATCGCCATGTATTCCTGCGTGCCGGAGAACGAGCTGGACAGGGCGATGTAGAACGGGTTCTCCAGGATCGCCTTCGCCTTCTCCGGCGTGGTCTGGCTGAGCACCACCTCGTCGAAGGTGCGCTTCATGTCGAGCATCATCGCGTCGAGGGAGCCCCCGTTGGAGCCCGAGTGCGGCACCGGGCGCGGAGTGTTGTCCAGCGCCTCGATCCCCATCGACTGCGCGAGCCGGCGGGCCGGGTCGATGGTCAGCACGACGACCTTGCGCCCGCGCTCGGCGGCGCGCAGGGCCAGGGCCGCGGACGTGGTGGTCTTGCCGACCCCACCCGAGCCGCAGCACACGATGATGCCGGTGGCCGGGTCGTCGATCAGCGCGTCGATGTCGAGTCCGGGGGCGCGCTCAGTCGTGGCGGCGAGAGGTCCGACGCGCGGACGGTTGCGTTGCGGGGTACTCACGACGGGCCCCCGGGGCGTTGTTCGACGGAGGAGCGGAGCGGAGGAGGAGAAGAACGGCGCGGGGTGTTCACGACAAGCCCTGCGCTTTCAGCTGGGCGGCCAGCTCGTAGAGCCCGCCGAGGTCGATGCCGTCGGCGAGGCGGGGGAGCTCGTAGTGGGGCACGTCGAGGGCCGCCACGTTGGCGCGCTGCTCGTCCTCGAGGGCACGGCGCTCGGCGTGGTCGCGGGCCTCGGCGACCAGCGCGTCGACCAGCTCGTGGGTGACGTCGATCTTGGCGGCCTGGAGGTCGGCGGTGATCCGTTCGCGGTCGAGGGTGCCATTGCGAGCGGCCTTGAGATCGGCCTGGCCGAGATCGCGCGGGCGCACGAGGTTGACGATGACAGCACCGACCGGGAGCCGGGCGGCGCGCAGCTCCTTGATGCCGTCGGCGGTCTCCTGGACCGGCATCTCCTCGAGCACGGTGACGATGTGCACCAAGGTCTTGGGCGAGCGGAACAGCGTCATCACGGTGTCGGCCTGCGTCTTGATCGGGCCGACCTTCGCCAGCCCGGCCAGCTCGCCGTTGACGTTGAGGAACTGGGTGATGCGGCCGGTCGGCGGGGCGTCGAGGACGATCGCGTCGTAGGCCTTGGCCTTCTTGTTGCGAGCGTTGCGCCGCGCGGCCTCGTAGACCTTGCCGGTCAGCAGCACGTCTCGGACGCCGGGCGCGATCGTGGTCGCGAAGTCGATGACGCCGAAGCGGTCGAGTGCCCGTCCGGCGCGACCGAGCTTGTAGTACATCGCGAGGTATTCGAGCAGCGCGGACTCGGCGTCGATGTGCAGGGCGTGTACGGCGCCGGGTGACACGTCGCCGTCGGGCAACCCGCGTGCGATCCGCCGCTCCTCGTAGGGCAGCGGGTCGACGTCGAACATCCGGGCGATGCCCTGGCGGCCCTCGACCTCGCAGAGCAGCACGTCCTTGCCGGTGGAGGCCAACGACAGCGCGAGCGCGGCGGCGATCGTCGACTTGCCGGTGCCGCCCTTGCCGGTGATGACGTGCAGCTGGACGCCCGACCAGTCGAAGGGCTGCTCGGCGCGTGAGGTCACCGCTGCAGGATAGGGCTCCTGGCCAATCACAGTCAGGCGCGCGGGCGCAGTGTGCGTGAAAGCACATGGGCCTCGCGCAGGAGCAGCTCGCCCAGCTCGCGGCGCCGTGGTCCGCTGAAGCGCTGCTGGATGCCGGTCAGCGTGAGTGCCCACTGCGGTCGCTCGTCCGCGTCGAAGACCGCTGCGGCCATTCCCCAGCTGCCCTCGACGATGAGTCCGGGGTTGGTCGCGAAGCCCGCCTCTCGGGTGCGCGAGATCCGGCCGCGGACCGCGTCGGTGGAGTGCTGGTCGCCGTACTCATCGGCAAGGTCGACGCGGGCGAGGTAGGACTCCACCTCGGCGTCGTCGAGGAAGGCGAGGATCGCGAGACCGGCGGAGGCGACGCCCAGGGGGAAGCGGATGCCTTCGTGCAGGACGTGCGAGCGGATCGGGAAGCTGCCGTCCTCGCGCACCAGACAGATCGTCTCGTCCCCGCGGCGGGCCGAGAAGAACGCGCTCTCGCCGGTGGCGACGGACAGGCGGCGTACGACCGGTTGCGCCAGCGCTGTCACGTCGTAGCGCGAGGCGGCAGCCGTCCCCAAGAAGTAGAGCTCGGGACCGAGCAGCCAGCGGCCGTCCTGGTCGCGCTCGGTGAGGCCCGCGTCGGCGAGCGAGGCAAGCAGCCGGTGAGCCGTGGGCCGGGCCAGGCCGGCGACCCGGGCTGCCTCGGAGGTCGTCGCGCCCGCGGGCTCGCTGGCCGAGACCGCCTTGAGCAGGGCGGAGACTCGTCCAATCACGTCGACGGGGGCGTCCATTCAATGAACGCTACTACGGCTCACAGGTCGATGAGCGAAAGATCTCCGACCACTGGATGGGCGGGCGTTGACGACCGATGGCCGGGCGCCTTGAATCGGGGCACCAACGAGTCTTCGGAGGAACCAGATGGACAAGGTCGTCGAGAGCGCCGCTGCCGCGGTCGCCGACATCCCTGATGGCGCAACGCTGTCAGTGGGTGGCTTCGGGTTGTGCGGCATCCCGTCCGTGTTGATCGACGCGGTGCTGGAGGCGGGCACGACGGACCTCGAGGCCGTCTCCAACAACTGCGGCGTCGACGACTGGGGCCTGGGTCGCCTGCTGTTCGAGAAGCGGCTGCGCCGGATGATCTCGTCGTACGTCGGGGAGAACAAGGAGTTCGCCCGGCAGTACCTCTCCGGGGAGCTCGAGGTCGAGCTGACGCCGCAGGGCACGCTGGCCGAGCGGATGCG
>JBDSPC010000365.1:0-3857 GCA_039914485.1 Nocardioides sp. | reverse complement strand
TCGGGTCGTTGATCCAGACCTCCTCGACCTCGGGGTCGTCGAGGAACGGCTGGAGCGGACCGAAGCCGGAGACGCGGGCGATCAGCTCGCCGACGACTGCACCCGGGTCGGCCACCGGGACGACGGCGCCAGTCAGGCTGCGTTCCTCATGGCGGCGTACGACGTCTTCGGCGATGCGACGCACGATCGGTGCGTCGCGCTGGGGGTCGACACCCTCCGTGCGCACCTGTTCGCGCACCCGCGAGTCGAGTTCTTCGATGAGATCGGCATGCGTGTCCGGACGCGTCAGCGTCATGAGTAGTCCCCCGTCCCGAGATGGTGCTACGCCGAAAACCCTCAACGAGGGTGCACGGGACCACCACCGGTGAACGGCAGCCTGTGGAGAACCTTTACCTTCGGACGCGCAGGCCCGGAGTTGAGCGAGCCGCCTTGACCCCCCCGCGCCAGGTGGGTGCGCCACCCCCTGTCGTACGGCGCGTTGCGAAGACACACCAGGGCAGCGGTGCTCAGGCCACATTCGACGACGAGACCCTGTGGCTGAGTCAGCGCTGGTGAGAGCTCACCGCTGGAGCAGGTTCCAGGCCTTCTTCACGCTGCGCGAGACGGCGTCGTAGACGTAGCCGGCGTAGGGGATGTCGACCACCGCACGCTGCTGGGTCAGCTGGCTGAAGGAGAGAGTCCACGGATCAATCTCGCCGGTGCTGTCACGGCTGGTCCAGATCACGCCACCCTCGATGTCGAAGATCCGACGCGTGACCAGCTCGTCGCCGTAGTCGGAGGGGACGGCGTAGGTGATCACGTCGCCGACCTCGAGGTCGACCACGAGCTGTGACTTCGCGAAGACCACCGCGCCCGGCTCGTAGGTCCCGCTCATCGCATCGTCGGTGATGGTGTGCCGCTGGAGCCCGAACGCCGGTGGCAGCACGAAGGCCAGCACGAGGAACGCCAGCAGCCCGCCCACGACTCGAACCGCCAGACGTCGCCTCAGGCGGGAGCGACGGGGCGAGCAGACCTCCAGCTGCATCGGCTCGGGGGGCGATGCGACTGACTCGTCAAGCTCCCCGGACGAGAGCGAGGACATGGCCCGAATTTACTGATCGGCGCACCACGAACGGACCACGCCGTTTACACGATCGGGTAAATCTTGACGACCGGTCAGCGACGCGGCAGCAGGATCTCCAGCTCGCCCGAGGTCGCGTCGCCGGTGCAGCGGCCGCCCAGCACCTCGGCGATCGTGTGTGCCACCTGGGCACTCGGCCGCTCGGGGGCACCACGTCGTCCCGGACCACTGCGGACCGTGACCTTGACGAGCTCCTCCTGGCCGGCGAAGCGCAGGGTGACCGCACCGGTCCCGTGGTCGGAGACGTCGCGAAGCACGCTGTCGAGCAGCTGCTCGACCGGGCCGGGCGTGAGGGTGAACTCGGGTCCCCCGTCGACGTAGGCCCGGACCTCACGCGACTCCGGCAGCCGGTCGCGCCACCGTTGCGCGACGTCGGCGCCGAGCCTCATCAGGCTGACCTCCGCCCCGGCCACCAGGCTGCGGGCCCGGGCGAACTCGAGCAGCTCGCTCACGGTGGCTTCGAGGCGCTCGGCGTCGGCCAGTGACCGGGCGGCGGATCGCCGTACGTCGTCAGTGAGGTCGGGGCGCTCGCTCAGCTCCTCGAGCTCGAGCCGCAGACCGGTCAGCGGCGTGCGCAGCACGTGGGAGGCGTGGTGGAAGAACTCGCGGTCGCGTTGCAGGCTGTCCTGGAGCTGCCGGGCGCTGGTCGACAGCGAGTTGGCGATCAAGACGACCTCGGGGATCTTCGACTTCGGCGGCTCGAAGTCGAAGCGGCCACGCCCCAGGGCGGCCGCCGACTCCGCCAGCTTGTTGAAGGGGCGCGCGAGGGCCGAGGCCACCACGAAGCCGACCAGGCCGGCGAACAGCACCAGCACGGCGAGCAGGAAGAAGAGCGGAACCTGGGCCTCGCGCGTCGCGTCGTCGAGGACGCTGGCGTCCTGGACGAGCCGGATCGTCGTCGAGCCCACGGTCTCCTCGACACTGGTCGGCTCGTCGGCGGCCGCCGCGTCAAAGCCCTCCCCGGTCGCGGTGACCGCTGCCGACCCCTCGTGGGTGACCGTCAGCTCGGTCTCGTCGGGCACGTAGGCGGCCAACCGGTCAGCGGTGACCGGCACGCCGTCGGCATGCAGGTCCTCGACGAGGGTGCCGATCAGGTGCGCGCTGGTGGTGAGCCCGGCGAGCTCGTTCATGCGGGCCACGTCGGCCAGGGCGTTGATGCGGACACCGCCCCCGATGGCCGTCATGACCAGGACGAAGCAGGCGAAGGCCAGGGTCAGCCTTCCCCGCACGTCAGTGCTCGCTCTCGAGCCGGAATCCCACTCCGCGAATCGCCACGACGCGATCCTGCGCGCCGGCCTCATCGAGCTTGTTGCGCAACCGCCCGATGGTCACGTCCAGCGTCTTGGTCGAGCCGAACCAGTTCTCGTCCCACACCTCGCTCATCAGCTGCTCGCGCGAGACGACCTTGTCGCGGCTCGCGGCCAGCAGGGCGAGTACGTCGAACTCCTTGGCCGTCAGGGCCACCTCGACCTGGTTGATGGTGACGCGTCGGGCGTCGATGTCGATCCGTAGGCCGGTCGCCGTCTCCGTGGCCGTGGACCCGCCGTCGCCCCGGCTCGCCTGGCTGCGCCGCAGCAGGGCGCGCACCCGCGCCTGGAGCTCGGCCAGCCCGAAGGGCTTGGCGAGGTAGTCGTCGGCGCCGAAGTCGAGGCCGACCACGCGGTCGAGCTCGCCGCCGCGGGCCGTGACGATCATGATGCCGCCGTCGAAACCGGCGGTGCGCGCAGCGCGGCACACGTCTAGACCATCCATGTCGGGCAGCCCGAGGTCGAGGATCAAGATGTCGGGCGACTCGAGCATCAGGTGCTCCAGTGCCTTGCGTCCGGAATCGATCCAGGTGACGTCGTATCCCTCGCGTTCGAGCGTGCGAACGAGAGGAAATGCGATGTCTTCTTCGTCCTCGACAACCAGCACCTGCGCCATAGGGGCGAGCATATGGCGGATTCGGCCAAACCGGCGCCCGAACTGGGGACACGGTGTCGCAGACGACTCAGGCGTCGAACAGGTCGCCGCGGTCCTGGACGCGCTCCAGGACCTCCTCGAACCGGAACTGTTCGAGCCCGAGCGGATCCTCCGCACCCTGCTCGACCTCGTCCCAGGTCACGGGAGTCGCCACCGTGGGGCGCTCGCGACCGCGCAGGGAGTATGGCGAGATGGTGGTCTTCGAGCCGGAGTTCTGCGACCAGTCCAGGAAGACCTTGCCGGGCCGCTTCGCCTTGGTCATGGTGGCCGTGACCAGTCCCGGGTCGGACTTCTGGAGCGCCTCGGCCACCTCCTTGGCCAGCGCGGTGGTGCCGTCGCTGTCGAGCGAGCGGGGCAGCGCGGCGTACAGATGAAGGCCCTTGCTGCCGCTGGTGACCGCCGTGCAGCTCAGGTCGCGCTCGGCGAGGGCGTCGCGGACCTTGAGCGCCACCTGGCAGCACTCGTGCAGGCCCGCGGGCTCGCCCGGGTCGAGGTCGATGACGAGGCGGTCGGGCTTGCGGGGCTTGCCGGCCTTGGTGACCTGCCACTGGTGGACGTGCAGCTCGAGCGAGGCGAGGTTGACCAGCCAGGTCAGGGTCGCGAGGTCGTCGCAGATCGGGAACGTCAGGGTGTCGCTGTCGGACCCTATCTGATTTCTTGAGGCGCGACTTCCTGTGGTCGGGACCGTCGCCGTACGCACCCAGGAGGGAGTGCCTGCGGGCGCGTTCTTCTCGAAGAAGCTCTTGTCCTGCACGCCGTGCGGCCAGCGGATGCG
>JBDSPC010000348.1:0-14146 GCA_039914485.1 Nocardioides sp. | reverse complement strand
ATCGTCGGGCTGGAGGAGCGCGACCCCAACGGCCCGGTGAGCGTCGTCGGTGGCGGTCGTCTCGCCGGTGAGGTCGCCTCACACGAGACCTTCCCGCTCAAGGACAAGATCGTCTCCCTGGTCATGCTGATCGCCGGCTTCAACCTCTTCGTCGGCCTCTTCAACTTCATCCCGCTGTTGCCGCTCGACGGCGGCCACATCGCCGGCGCCCTCTACGAAGGCCTGCGCCGCGGCTGGGCCAGGCTCCGCGGTCTGCCGGACCCGGGCTACGTCGACGTCGCCAAGCTCCTGCCCATCGCCTACGTGATGGGGCTGGCCATGCTGATCATGGGCGTCGTCCTGATCATCGGCGACATCGTCGTACCCCTGCACCTGACGTCCTGACCGGCGACCTGTCAGGCAAGTCCGTCACGTGTCAGGCGTTGCAACGCCTGACACGTGACGGAGTCCCCGGATATCCGGGGACTCCGACAGCGCCAGTACGCTGACCACATGACGTCCGTCGGCCTCGGCATGCCCGCTCTTCCCCCGCCCGTGCTGTCGCCTCGCCGGCAGACCCGCCAGATCAAGGTCGGCTCGGTGGGCGTCGGCAGCGACAGCCCGATCTCGGTGCAGTCCATGACCACGACCCTGACCTCCGACGTCAACGCGACCCTCCAGCAGATCGCCGAGCTCACCGCGACCGGCTGCGACATCGTGCGCGTGGCCTGCCCGAGCCAGGACGACGCCGACGCACTGGCCGAGATCGCCCAGCACTCCCAGATCCCGGTGATCGCCGACATCCACTTCCAGCCGAAGTACGTCTTCGCAGCCATCGACGCGGGGTGCGCCGCCGTACGCGTCAATCCCGGCAACATCCGCAAGTTCGACGACCAGGTGAAGGAGATCGCGAGGGCCGCCAAGGACCGCGGCACCAGCATCCGGATCGGCGTGAACGCCGGCTCGCTCGACAAGCGGATCATGGACAAGTACGGCAAGGCCACGCCCGAGGCACTGGTCGAGTCGGCGGTCTGGGAGGCGGGCCTCTTCGAGGAGCACGACTTCCACGACTTCAAGATCTCCGTCAAGCACAACGACCCCGTCGTGATGGTTCGTGCGTACGAGCTGCTCGCTGCCGCAGGGGACTGGCCGCTGCACCTCGGCGTGACCGAGGCCGGGCCGGCGTTCCAGGGCACGATCAAGTCGAGCGTCGCCTTCGGCCACCTGCTCAGCCAGGGCATCGGCGACACCATCCGCGTCTCGCTGTCCGCACCGCCGGTCGAGGAGGTCAAGGTCGGCCTCCAGATCCTGGAGTCGCTCAACCTCAAGCCGCGCCGGCTCGAGATCGTCTCGTGCCCGTCGTGCGGTCGCGCGCAGGTCGACGTCTACAAGCTCGCCGAAGTGGTGACCGCTGGTCTCGACGGCCTCGAGGTCCCGCTGCGCGTCGCCGTCATGGGCTGCGTCGTGAACGGACCCGGCGAGGCCCGTGAGGCCGACCTCGGTGTCGCGTCCGGCAACGGCAAGGGTCAGATCTTCGTCAAGGGCGAGATCATCAAGACCGTGCCGGAGTCCAAGATCGTGGAGACCCTGATCGAGGAGGCCCTGCGGCTGGCCGAGGGCATGGAGCCGGTCGAGGGTGCCGAGGCATCCGTCAGCGTCAGCTGATCCCTGCGGCTAGGCTCCCAGCGTGTTGACGACCCGCGACGACGTGCGGCTGCTGGGGCCCGATGATCGCGACGCGTTCCTGGCCCTCACCGCGCTGGACCCGGTCGTCAACGTGTTCGCGGCCTATCGCGCCCGCGTGACCAACCTCGACCCGCGCTGGCTCGGCGGCGAGATCTGGGGCCGGTTCGAGGACGGCGAGCTGGTCGCGGGCTGCCACATGGGGGCCAACCTGGTGCCCGTGCAGTGCACGCCCGACGACGTCGGGATGTTCGCCGACCGGGCGCTGAGCCGGATCCGGTCGACCGCCACGATCGTCGGCCCGCACGACGCCGTGGCCGCCTTCTGGGAGGTCGTCAGCGACCGGTGGAGCGAGCCGCGCGAGGCGCGCTGGCACCAGCCCCACCTACAGCTCAGCGACGACCCGGCGGTCGCCCCGGATCTCGAGGTGCGGGTGACCCAGGAGGCCGACCTGGCCGCGCTCTACCCGGCCTGCGTGGCCATGTACACCGAGGAGGTCGGTGTCTCGCCGGAGTCCGCCGGCGGCAAGGACCTCTACCGTGCGCGGGTGCGCCAGCTCGTCTCGCGCGGCTGGTCGTTCGCCCGCTTCGACGAGCGGGGACGCGTCATCTTCAAGGCGGAGGTCGCCTGCGCCACGCCGTACGCCGCTCAGGTCCAGGGTGTCTACGTGCACCCCGACCGCCGCGGCGAGGGCCTGGCCGTGGGCGGGATGGCCGCCGTGGTGGCTCTGGTCCGTGCGGAGATCGCGCCGACGGTCTCGCTCTACGTCAACGAGTGGAATGTCGCCGCCCGGGCGGCCTATGCGCGGGTCGGTTTCGCCGAGACCACGCGCCTGTCGACGCTGATGTTCTGAGGTCCGGCTAGCCTTCGCGCCATGACTTCCTCGAGCCCGGCGATCACCAAGGACATCCAGGGACTGGCCGGCATGTTCGCGGTCTCGGGCGTCGTGCACCTCGTCAAGCCGGAGGTCTACGAACCGCTGATGCCGAAGATCGTGCCCGCGCACCGCGAGGTGATCCTGGCCAGCGGCGTGCTCGAGCTCGTCTGCGCCGCGGGACTGCTGCACCCGCGCACCCGCCGCGTCGCCGGCTGGGCCAGCGCCGGCCTGCTGCTCGCGGTCTACCCCGCGAACTTCAAGATGGCCAACGACCTCAAGTCGAGCCGCAAGACCGGCCTCAGGACTGCGGCGTTTGCCAGGCTCCCGCTGCAGCTCCCACTGATCCGAACCGCTGTGAAGGCCGCCCGAGGCCCGAAGTAGGGCTCAGTCGCGGCTGCTGTACGGCGACCGGGTCGGTCGCGTTCTCGCACACGCCCTCGCTGCACCGGGCCGTGGCGGACTGGGTGTCCCCATTGACGTCGAGCAGCAGGTCGGTGTCGTCCTCGAAGGCGATCCGCCCGAACCAGTTGGTCGAGTAGTCGCCGAGCAGGGTGCCGTCGAGCTCGCGCTCCCAGACCTCGCCGGGGCCGATGCCGTCGGAGAGGATGTGCACGGTGGCGATCCTGTCGCCATCGGGGGAGAAGGCCGCGACCCGTTCGGTGCACGACCGCCACAGCCGGGTCGACGGGTCGGACAGCCGGGTGATCACCATGCAGCCGTCCTGGTAGGGGTCCTTGGTGTAGCTGGCCAGCAGGTCGTTGCCGATGTCGACCAGGTTGGCCGGGCGCCGGGACAGCTTGGTGACCGCGTCGGTCGTGGTGTCCCAGGACTTGATCCCGGTGTCACCTTTCGTCCAGGTGGACAGCAGCACCCGCGGGCCGTCCATGCCGATCACGTCGGGGTAGTTCGCGAAGTCCATCTCGGTCTTCAGGTCGCCCGTGCGCGAGGAGAAGACCCGGATCGGCAGCGCCTTGCGAGTGCCGCGTCCTGCGTGCACGAAGTAGCGGCCGTTCTCGGAGAGCTCCAGCTCGAAGAAGGAGATGCCGCGCTTGATCACGGTCGTGGTGTCGTCGGGCTTGACCCGGACGATGCGGAACTTGCCACCGCCGGCCTCGTCGCTGGTGCCCACCAGCCACGCCTTCGCGGACTTGCCGAGGAGGTAGGCGCGACCACCGCCCACGTCGACCGTGCGGTCGCCCAGCACGAAGTCGCCGTCCTCGATGTGGGCCACCGCGATGTCCGCACCACGCGTGAGGTCCTCCGGCTGGAGCTCGACCGGCGCCGCCGCCTGTGTGGGAGCCATCATCGCCGTACCGACCAACGCGGTGGTCGCAGCGATGAGGGCAAGTGCGCGGGGTGCGGCGGTCATGAGGTCTCCCGAAAAGTGCCGAAGAACGTGTGTGCTTCCACTGTCTCAGACGCCTGGTGCATCGGCGTTGTTGTCGTCTCACGGTGCTCGCGCGAAACCGCCTCGCTGGCACCGCGGTCCCACACCTATCCTGTGCCACATGATCTTGCGCATGTCGTCCCTGTTCGTTCGAACCCTGCGTGACGACCCCAATGACGCGGAGGTCCCGAGCCACCGGTTGCTGCTGCGAGCCGGCTACATCCGCCGCGTCGCGCCCGGCCTCTACACCTGGCTGCCGCTGGGGCTGCGGGTGCTGCGGAAGGTCGAGCAGATCGTTCGCGACGAGATGGACGCGATGGGCGCCCAGGAGCTGCTGTTCCCCTCGCTGCTGCCCAAGGAGCCCTACGAGGCGACCAACCGCTGGACGGACTACGGCGACGGCATCTTCCGCATCAAGGACCGCAAGGGCGGCGACTACCTCCTCGGCCCCACGCACGAGGAGATGTTCACGCTGGTCGTGAAGGACCTCTACTCCTCCTACAAGGACCTGCCGCTCTCGATCTACCAGATCCAGAACAAGTACCGCGACGAGGCGCGTCCCCGCGCCGGCATCCTGCGCGGGCGCGAGTTCGTGATGAAGGACTCCTACTCCTTCGACATCGACGACGCCGGTCTCGACGCGTCCTATGCCGCGCACCGCGCGGCCTACACCAGGATCTTCGACAAGCTCGGCTTCGACTACGTCATCGTCAAGGCCACGTCCGGTGCGATGGGCGGCTCCGCGAGCGAGGAGGTCCTCGCCAAGGCCGAGGTCGGCGAGGACACCTACGTCCGCTGCACCCACTGCGACTACGCCGCCAACGTCGAGGCCGTCGCCGTCCGTGCCCCCTCGGAGATCTCGTACGCCGACGGCCCGGCCGCGCACGCCGAGGACACCCCCGACACGCCCACCATCGACTCCCTGGTCGACCACCTCAATGCGGCGTTCCCGCGCGAGGACCGCCCCTGGGCGGCCGGCGACACCCTCAAGAACGTGCTGGTCGTGCTCAAGCACCCCGACGGCACGCGCGAGCCCCTGGCCATCGGTGTCCCCGGTGACCGCGAGGTCGACCAGAAGCGTCTCGAGGGCCAGCTCGAGCCGATCGAGGTCGAGGCCATGGACGAGGCCGAGATGGCCAAGCACCCCGCACTGGTGAAGGGCTACATCGGCCCCGAGGCACTGGGTGAGGAGTCGAAGTCCGGCATCCGCTTCGTCGTCGACCCCCGCATCGTCGAGGGCACCCGCTGGGTCACCGGCGCGAACCTCCCCGGCTCCCACGTCATCGACATGGTGGTCGGTCGCGACTTCACGCCCGACGGCACCATCGAGGCCGCCGACGTGCGCGACGGCGACGCCTGCCCCAACTGCGACGAGGGCACGCTCGAGTCCGCGCGCGGCATCGAGATGGGCCACATCTTCCAGCTGGGTCGCTCCTACGCCGAGGCGCTCGGGCTCAAGGTCCTCGACGAGAACGGCAAGCTCGTCACCGTCACGATGGGCTCCTACGGCATCGGCCCGTCGCGCGCCGTGGCCGCGATCGCCGAGGGCACGCTCGACGAGATCGGACTGGCCTGGCCTCGCAACGTCGCGCCCGTCGACGTACACATCGTGGCCGCCGGCAAGGACGAGGCGATCTTCGCGGCAGCGACCACGCTGGCCGAGGAACTGTCGGCCAAGGGCATCGACGTGCTCTACGACGACCGCGCCGGCAAGGTCTCGCCCGGCGTGAAGTTCAAGGACGCCGAGCTGCTCGGGATGCCGACCATCGTCACCGTGGGCCGTGGCCTGGCCGACGGCAACGTCGAGGTCCGCGACCGCGCCACCGGCGAACGCGAAGAGGTCCCCGTCGCCGACGCCGCCGCGCACATCGCGGAGCTCGTGCGGGGCTGATCGGATACCCAAACCGGCACTGGCCGCCGGGCGCCTCACGGTGTCATGGTGGCTGGATGGGCGCCCGCGCACATCGGTCGGTGTCGGTCATGCTGAGCCTGTCCGTCGCGTTCGGCGCGGCCGCGTGCACCGCGGACGATTCGGCTACTCAGCGCAGCGGCCCTTCCCCCAGCGCGGAGACGACCGCCGAAGAGGCCGAGGCCGAGGCCCCGGACCTCGACGTCGCCGAGGCAGCCGCGCGGGGGCTCGTGGAGACCTATTCGGAGGTCGTCACGGGGATGATCGTCCTTGTTCGGGTCGGTGACGAGACCCGTGTACTCACGGCGGGCAGGGCGGACGTCGGCGGGGACCGAACCATGAAAGCCGACGAGCGCTTCCCGATCGCCAGCATCACCAAGTCGATGGTGGCGACGGCGGTGCTCAGGCTCGTCGAGCGAGGCCGGCTTGCTCTGGACGACACGATCGATGAGTGGCTGCCCGGCCTGCTGCCCCAGGGGTCGCGGATCACGATCGAGCAGCTGCTCGCACACCGGGGCGGGCTGCACGAGCCTGAGGGCCTGCGCTCGCTCGCGGGCCTCGATGATGCGTCGTACCTCGCACTGGTCGCGCGCGAGCGTCTCGACTTCCCACCGGGCACCTCTGGCGCCTACTCCAACGCCGGCTACACGGTGCTCGGACTGCTCCTTGAGCGGGTGACGGGTCGAGGGTTGGGCGAGGTACTCCAGCAAGAGGTGTTCGGACCGGCGCGGATGGAGGACACCTCGCTGCAAGGCAGGCCGAGTGTCGTCGGCTATCTCGACGGGCGGCGCGTCGTCCACAACCATCTGCAGGCCGCGCGCGGTGCCGGCAGTGTCGTTTCGACCGTCCGCGACATCGATCGCTTCTATCAGGCGCTGTGGAACGGCGATCTGCTGCCCAGCCGGGTGGTCGACGACATGGCCAGGTCACGCGGGGTGGTGGCGCCCCATGTCGACTACGGGCTCGGTCTGTGGCGGACGGCCGTCACGTGCGGCACCGGCATCGGGCACTCCGGGGCAATGGAGGGGTTCTCCATCAGGGCCCGGCGGCTCGACGGCACCGAAAGTTCAGTGGTGGTGATGGTCAACGACGGCGACGGCCAGGACATCGCCAACTTTCTGGCCGACGGCGTGCTGTGCCCGGAGGCCGCAGACTAGGTTCTGCGCACATGAGCATCGAGGCAGTCATCTTCGACTGGGGCGGCACGCTGACGCGCTGGCACGACGTGGACTTCCACGCGGAGTCGTTCGCGCTGGCGCAGGCCGTGGTCAACGCCGACCACGACCCCGACGAGATCACGGCACGGCTGCACAGTGCCGGCGATGTCGTGTGGGCGCGCAGTCGCGACCACCAGCAGTCCGCGACGATCTCCGACCTCTTCACCGAGGCCGGGCTCGACCACGACCCCGAGCTGCTGAGCGCCTACTACGACTTCTGGGAGCCGCACACGGCGACCGACCCGGAGTGCCTCGAGATGTTCAGCGAGCTGCACGCGATGGGCCTGAAGGTCGGCGTGCTCTCCAACACGATCTGGCCGCGCGCCTGGCACGTGAAGTTCTTCCAGCGCGATGGGGTGTACGACCTGATCGACGGGGACGTCTACACCTCCGAGATCCCGTGGACGAAGCCGTCACCGAAGGCGTTCGAGGCTGCGATGTCGTCGGTGGGTGCGAGTGACCCCGCCCGCTGCGTCTACGTGGGGGACCGGCTCTTCGACGACATCTGGGGCGCCCACAACGCCGGTCTCAAGGCGATCCACATCCCGCTGAGCGCCATCCCAGCCAACCAGGTCGGCCACACCGAGGGCACCCCCGACGCGGTCGTGCACTCGATGGCGCAGATCCCGGCCGCCGTCGCCTCGCTCGCCTGACCAACTTTTGCAGGTTCTCGCAGCGCACAAACCTGCAACGGAGAAGCGCTAGGGCGATCGCTGGTTCGTGTTGCACACTTGTGCACGTGGCTCCCACCCCATATGGGAGATCACTCGGGTGATGCTGACCAGCCCCTCGAAACGGTCCGCATCCTTGCCAGTTGGGGAAGATCTCGGGACTTCCCCACGTGGTGAGGCTGCGGACCGTTCCGCATTTCCGTCCCCGCCTCGCAGCCCGGGCGAGTTCGGGGAACCCCCTCGAAAGGAAAACCTCCTGATGTCACGCGTAAGCATTCTGAGCCGCCTGAGCGCCACCGCGCTCGTGGCGGCCGGCCTGGTCGCCACCGGCGCCCTCACCTCGGCGTCGCAGGCCCAGATCCCTCGTGAAGACCAGCAGTGCTTCACCCCGACCGATCACGGCAGCTCGGCTGCCCGTGGCGGTTTCGGACCGGACCACCGCGAGATCTCGGCCGATGAACAGCGAGCCATCGAAACCCGGACCAAGAACGTGCTCGCGGCGCAGGGGGAGTCGCTGACGTCCGCGGCCACGGCCTTTGCCGGCGCCGACGTCCCCGTCTACGTCCACGTCATGCGTTCCAAGACGGGCGCCGGCGATGTCACCGATGCCCAGATCGCCCAGCAGATCGCCGTGCTCAACGCGACGTTCGGTGGACAGGAGTCCGCCAGCGCCGCGGTCACCGGGTTCACCTTCACCCTCGCCGGGGTCGACCGCTTCAACAACGACCAGTGGCACGCCGACCGCAAGTCGACGCAGTATCGCGCCGCCACGCGCCAGGGTGGGGCCAACGCACTCAACATCTGGCTGGTGGACTTCAGCTACCTCGGCATCGCCACGTTCCCGTGGGACTACGCGCGCAACGCGAGCATCGACGGCATCCGGGTCCAGTACACCTCGCTGCCCGGCGGATCCGCCACCAACTACAACCTCGGCGAGACCGCCACCCACGAGGCCGGTCACTGGTTCGGGCTTTACCACACGTTCCAGGGCGGGTGCACGAGCACCAACGACGAGGTGAGCGACACCGCCGCGCAGAGCAGCGCCTCGAGCGGCTGCCCCGAGGGTCGTGACTCGTGCTCGCTGCCGGGCACGGACCCGATCCACAACTACATGGACTACAGCTACGACTCCTGCTACACCGAGTTCAGCGCCGGACAGAGCGCCCGGATGGCGCAGATGTGGACCGCCTACCGCGGCTGACGCACCTCAGCCAGCAAGTTCGGGAGCCCCGGGGAACACCTCGGGGCTCCCGTTCAGCTGTATCCGCGCCTGCGCCGCCTCGAGCAGGGCGGAGATCGCCCAGTCCCGGTCGGTCGTCGCGGTGTTGGCCACCAGTGCGGCGTAGACCTCGGCGCAGGTCTCCTCGGTCCGCAGAGCCTGGCGGCGTACGGCGACCGCTGACCTGAGCACGCTCGGCAGCTCGTAGGAGGCGGCGGCGGCCACGGGCGTCGCGCCCCGGTCGCCGATCAGCAGCCGCAGCTGGTCGCGCCGCGCCCGGTGGGTCCGGTAGAGCATCGAGATCGTGGTGAAGAGCTCCGGCTCGGCGGACTGGGAGGTGTGGGCGCCGGCGTCGCCGTACACGAAGATCGCGGCGTGCTCGGCGGCGAGCGTCGCCTGCAAGGACTCGATGGTGCTCATGCGATCACTCGCTGGGTCACGGCCGCGGACATGCTGGCCAGCGCCCGGGCCAGATCGCCACTGGCGGCCTGGCGGGCGGTGTCCGCAAGACGGGATGCGAGGGCCCCCTCCGCACCGAGGACGATCTGGCGGGCCGCGGCACCGGTGGGTGGTGGGATCGCCGCGGTGGCCGTCTGGTCGTCGCCGACATCGAGGACCGTGAGGTGCGCGTCGTGCAGGTCGAGCCAGGGGGTGAGCTCGCGCCGGAGTCGGGGGTGCGCCTCGATGGTGGCCTCGATGGTCGCCACCATCTGCACGATCTGAGCGCGCGCGACTCCCGCGACGTCGGCATCGGGCAGGGGCTCGGTCGTCGGAGCCTCGGTCGGTACGGCGCTGGGCGGGTCGAACTCGCACGCGGAGAGCGCCAGCGGGGCCGAGAGGGCCAGCGCGATCGCCGTACGCCGTGACGTGGGAACTGGCGACCTGAGCACGACGGTGACCCTAACGCGGTTGTCGGCGACACGTGCCCGAGCGGCTATCGTGGCCACAACAACTGCACAAGGAGGTCGAACACGTGAGCAGTACCAAACAGGACGCCACGAGGGATCGCATCGAAGCCGAGATCACCGACCCCCTGAGTGCCATGGGCCTCGACGTCGAGGCCGTGGAGCTGACCCCCGCCGGCAAGCGCCGTGTGCTGCGGGTCGCCGTCGACCAGGACGGTGGAGTCACGCTCGACGACGTCGCCGACGCCACCCGTGAGATCGACCGGGTGCTCGAGGAGTCCGACGTCATGGGCGAGCTGCCCTACACGCTCGAGGTCACGTCGCGCGGTGTGGACCGCCCGCTGACCCTGCCGCGCCACTGGCGCCGCAACGAGGACCGCCTCGTCAAGATCACGCTCGCCGAAGGTGACGAGGTCACCGGCCGCATCACCGCCTCGACCGAGGACTCGGCGACGCTCGACGTCGATGGAGACATTCGCGAGGTGGCGTACGCCGATGTCGCCAAGGCCCTCGTGCAGATCGAGTTCAACCGCAAGAAGAAGCAGAACGACAGCGAGGACGCCTGATGGACATCGACCTGAGCATCTTGAGGATGCTGGAACGCGAGAAGGAGATCTCCTTCGACGTGCTCGTCGACGCGATCGAGCAGGCCCTGCTCACGGCCTACCACAAGTCGCCGGGGGCCAGTGAGCACGCGCGCGTCACGCTGGACCGCAAGTCCGGTCACGTGATGGTGATGGCTCGCGACGTCGACGAGGACGGCACGTCGAGCGAGGAGTACGAGGACACCCCGGACGGCTTCGGCCGCATCGCCGCGACGACCGCGAAGCAGATCATGCTGCAGCGGCTGCGCGACGCCGAGGACGACATCCGCTTCGGAGAGTTCGCCGGCAAGGAGGGCGACATCATCTCCGGGATCATCCAGCAGGGCCGCAACCCCGACGACGTGATGGTCGACCTCGGCAAGCTCGAGGCGATCCTGCCGCTGGGGGAGCGGGTGCCCGGCGAGGAGTACAAGCACGGCGAGCGGATCAAGTGCCTCGTGGTGTCCGTCCGCAAGGGCATGCGCGGGCCGCAGATCACGCTCTCGCGCAGTCACCCGTCGCTGGTCAAGAAGCTCTTCGCCCTCGAGGTCCCCGAGATCGCCGACGGCACCGTCGAGATCGCCGCGATCGCCCGCGAGGCCGGTCACCGCACCAAGATCGCGGTCCACACGAAGGTCCAGGGGGTCAACCCCAAGGGCGCATGCATCGGCCCGATGGGCCAGCGCGTGCGCAACGTGATGTCCGAGCTGCACGGCGAGAAGATCGACATCGTCGACTGGTCCGAGGACCCGGCCGAGCTGGTCGCCCACGCCCTGTCGCCCGCCCGGGTGCGCTCCGTCGAGATCCTCGACCTGGCCGCCCGCTCGTGTCGCGTGGTCGTACCCGACTTCCAGCTCTCGCTGGCGATCGGCAAGGAGGGGCAGAACGC
Organism: Nocardioides sp.; assembly: GCA_039914485.1. Taxonomy (GTDB): domain Bacteria; phylum Actinomycetota; class Actinomycetes; order Propionibacteriales; family Nocardioidaceae; genus Nocardioides. The sequence continues at coordinate 2,826 of JBDSPC010000348.1, read as the reverse complement.
CCGCCTCGCCGCCCGCCTGACCGGCTGGCGGATCGACATCCGCTCGGACGACGCTCCTGAGCCGGTCGAGGACGACTGAGGAACGAAGTCGCGCGAGCGCGTCGAAACCATGATCCTGGTGGCCCCTCGTCGGGGCCATTCGGGGTTTCGGCCATCCACGCGATAGAGTCACTGGTGGTGGATTCCTTGACCGAGAGCACTGCGCCTGTGCCTGTTCGCACCTGCGTCGGCTGTCGGACCAGGACCACCAAGAGCGAGTTGCTGCGAGTCGTCGCCGGCTCGGATGCCCAGGGCCAGCCGGCCGTGTGCCCCGATCCACGCGGCACGGCGCCAGGTCGCGGGGCGCACCTGCACCCCACACCTGAGTGCTACGACCTCGCGGTTCGCCGGCGGGCATTCTCCCGGGCCTTGCGCCTCAGGGAGGGGCTCCCCAGCGAACCGGTGCGGGACTACCTCCACTCGCTCGCACGACCACAGACCAAGCAGTAGCCAGGCAACAACGACAAGAAGCTGGAGCACGCAGCTCATGAGCACTCGATGAGTCCCGTCCGATGAGCGCAGTCCGATGAGTTTGCACCACCACTAGCTTCCGTTTGCCCTCCTTCTGGGGCTGACGGAACCAGAAGGAGCGTAGTTTTCACGTGGCCAAGACCCGAGTCCACGAACTCGCAAAAGAGTTCGGCGTCGAGAGCAAGTTTGTTCTCGAGAAGCTCAAGGAGATGGGTGAGTTCGTCAAGTCGGCATCGTCGACTGTCGAGCCCCCCGTCGAGATGCGTTTCAAGAAGCAGTACGGCGATGAGCTGAAGGCCGCAGCGGCCTCCGCTCCCGCCACCGATGGTGCGTCCGCGGACGCCACCCCCGCCAAGGCGACCGCCGGTCGTCCCGGCCCCAAGCCCGGCCCCAAGCCTGCCGCCCAGCCGGTCGTCGAGGAGGCTCCCGTCGCGGAGCCCGCCCCGGTGGTCGAGCCGGTCGTCGAGGCCCCGGCCCCGGCCCCGCAGGTCGAGGCGCCCGCCGCGCCTCCGGCCGAGCCCGAGGCTCCGGCGGCTCCGGCCGCCGAGAAGCCGGCAACACCGTCACCGCGTCCGGGCGCCCGTCCCGGTGCTCCTCGTCCGGGCAACAACCCGTTCGCGCCCAGCCAGGGCATGGGTCGCCGTCCGGCGCCCGCGCCCAGCGCCGAGCCCGCTGCTCCCGGTGCTCCTGCCGGTGACCAGCGCCCGCCGCGTCCGCCGGCCGCTCGCGACGGTGGTGCTCCGGGTCGTCCCGGCATGCCTCGTCCCAACCCGGCGATGATGCCCAAGTCTCCCGCTGCCTTCGGTGGCGGTCCCGGTGCCCGTCCCGGTGCTCCCGGTCGCGGTGGCCCCGGCGGCGCTCCCGGTCGCGGTGGCCCCGGCGGCGCACCCGGTCGCGGTGCCCCCGGAAGCGCACCCGGTGGTCCCGGTGGAGGAACGACCGGTCGCCCCAGTGGCTTCGGTCCCAACGCCAGTGGTCGTCCCGGCCAGCGTCCGGGCCAGCGTGGTCAGACCCAGGGTGCCTTCGGGCGCGCTGGCGGCCCGTCGCGTCGCGGTCGCAAGAGCAAGCGCGCTCGCCGTATGGAGTTCGAGGCCATGGAGGCCCCGACGATCGGTGGCGTGCGCGTCCGCAAGGGCAACGGCGAGACCGTTCGCCTGCCGCGTGGCGCTTCGCTGACCGACTTCGCCGAGAAGATCAACGTCGACGCCGCTGCCCTGGTGCAGATGCTCTTCTCGCTCGGCGAGATGGTCACCTCGACGCAGTCGGTGGGTGACGAGACGTTCGAGCTGATCGGCGAGGAGCTCAACTACGTCGTCCAGATCGTGTCGCCCGAGGACGAGGACCGCGAGCTGCTCGAGACGTTCGACCTCGAGTTCGGTGCCGACGAGGGTGACGAGTCGGATCTCGCGATCCGTCCGCCGGTCGTGACCGTCATGGGTCACGTCGACCACGGTAAGACCAGGCTCCTCGACGCGTTGCGCGACGCCAACGTCGGCGACAAGGAGGCCGGTGGCATCACCCAGCACATCGGTGCCTACCAGGTCCACACCGTCGTTGATGGCAACGAGCGCCTGATCACCTTCATCGACACCCCGGGGCACGAGGCGTTCACCGCCATGCGTGCACGTGGTGCGCAGGCGACCGACATCGCGATCCTCGTGGTGGCGGCCGACGACGGCGTCATGCCGCAGACGGTCGAGGCGCTCAACCACGCCAAGGCCGCCGGCGTCCCCGTCGTGGTCGCGGTCAACAAGATCGACAAGCCCGACGCCGACCCGACCAAGGTTCGTGGCCAGCTCACCGAGTACGGCCTCATTCCCGAGGAGTACGGCGGCGACGCGATGTTCGTCGACGTCTCGGCCAAGGCCGGGCTCAACCTCGACAAGCTGCTCGAGGCCGTCGTGCTCACCGCGGACGCCTCGCTCGACCTGCGGGCCAACCCCGACCAGGACGCCCAGGGCCTCGTGGTCGAGGCTCACCTCGACCGCGGTCGCGGTCCGGTGGCTACGGTGCTCGTCCAGCGCGGAACGCTCCGCGTCGGCGACTCGATCGTGGCCGGTCCGGCTCACGGTCGTGTCCGCGCCATGCTCGACGAGCACGGCAACGAGATCACCGAGGCTGACCCGTCGCGTCCCGCGATGGTGCTCGGACTCAGCGCCGTACCCGGTGCTGGTCAGAACTTCATCGTCGTCGAGGACGACCGGATGGCTCGCCAGATCGCTGAGAAGCGTGAGGCGCGCGAGCGTGCGGCCATGCAGGCCAAGCGCCGTGTCCGTCGCAGCCTCGAGGACTTCATGGCCTCCATGGAGAAGGGCG
>JBDSPC010000266.1:0-13431 GCA_039914485.1 Nocardioides sp. | reverse complement strand
TCACGGCCATCCCGGGGGAGATTGACCATCTGTTGTCGGTCACGACCGAAGACGACGAGGAGTTGGCTCGACTGATGTCAGGTCTCGGCTGCGATTATGCACCCATGCAGGGTGACCGCGCGTGGCTCATCGCAGTTCGCGATCGCATCCTCGGCTAACGCAGTGGAGTTGCAAGGCACTTACCACGCACTTTGGCAGTTCCCGGGCACGCACTTGCACCAGGACTGGCGTTCCCAATGCGGCGACCAGTACGAGACACTCGCCGGCGGCCTTCCGCTGTCAGCGGTCACCGTCTTGCTCTCGCGCTGAGTGACGGCATGCAAACACTCAAACATTTCATGAGCGCCCACTTCCACCAGGACTGGTTCGACGAGTACTCCGGATCCTGGGAAGACGCGGTCGATGACTTCGTGGAGCGAGAGCCAACTCGAATCGTTGAGGCACTGGCAGACATCGACTCGATTCGAGTGACGAGTGACGCGGAGCTTGCTCGACTGCTCGACTCGATCGGCAACTACTACTGGCCGGGTGACGCACCGAATGCCCACACGGTCTGGCTGTCCGGTATCAGGAACCGCCTTGCGGCCGCTGCCGCCGGCGAGGAATAGCCTCTCCTCATCCCGGGTTGCCGTGTAGCGCTGTCGCTCTCGCCGTACGGCGTGTCGCTAGCCAGCGCCGCGAATTGCGGCCCTGAGGTCGACGGCGCGGAGCGCGGCGGATCGCGTCGTGGCCCTGTCGCCCGATTTCGCCTGAGCCCAAGGCGCGTGTAGCGACAAGTCGCTGTGAACACCGCGCCTCAACCGTCCCGAGCTTCCCTGAATGCCTCGACCAGACGAGCGGGCACCCGGCCACGGTCGGACACCGCGATTCCGTTCGCCACGGCCCAGGCCCGGACCTCCGCAGGCGTCGGCGGCGCGGGGGCCAGCGGGGGCGGCTTGACGAGTTGGACGACGGTGCGCTCTGCGCCGTACTCCTCATCGGCGGCGACGTGGGCCGCGGCCAGGAACCGGTAGGTCCACTCCTGGGCGAGCTTGCGGGTCTCGCAGAAGACAATGGGCACGCTCGGGAACGCGACCTGGCACTCGGCGATCCCGTCCGCGACCACAGCGGGGCGGACCCGGTCGAGCTTGAAGACGGCCGAGTAGCGGTCTTCGACCACCACCGCAGCACGGGGCACGGAGGCGAGCTCGGTGAGCTGAAACTTGAGTTTGCCGGTCGTCAGCGACGAGACCAGGTCAGGCAGGCTCTTGCGCTCGACCGTGGCAAGCAGCGAGCCGTGCCGCACCAGGCCGTAGTCGCCGGCGTCGAGGCGCGCCTTGGTGGTGGTGACCTGCCGGTCGGAGAACGAGTAGGCGTAGCGCTCGCGCGAATCGATCACGATCTCCAGGTCCGCCAGACCTGCCGCACGAGCAGTGGGTGTCCTGACGCTGGGGCGCGCCTGCTTGGCGGTCCGCGAGCTCTGCCAGAAGATCACCTGCCGCCCGCGCACCCAGGTCATCACGAACTGCGAGCGGTTCTCGCGGCCTCGGTCCAGCACGAGGTCGATGGCCGCGCCTCGTCGCACGCAGCTGCGGGTGGCGACCCGCTCAACGATCTCCGGGTCCGCCGGCCACTCCTCCTGCTTGTGGCAATAGACCTTGCTGGTCCGCGGCCACATTTCACGACTCTTGAGGATCACGCCGTCGGGGCCGAGTGGCAGGCGCAGGAGGTAGGGCAGCGACGAGTCGCCGTCCGGGTTGCGCGCGATCACGAAGTCCTCGGTCACGGCGTCACGCTAGCGCGTGGAAGCCACGTGATCCCGGCTTCGCTCCCAGGGCCGGCGAGGATGGGGCCATGTTGCTCGATGACGTCCTCATCGTGACTACTACCTCGCCGGCGCCGACGTGGCCACGACCGCGAGCTATCAGGCGAGCGTGCCGAGCCTCGTCGCGGCCGGGCTGACTCGGCGCGAGGCGGAGCACACGATCGTCTCCAGCGCTTCGCTCGCTTGCCGTGTGCGTGACGAGGTCGCTTCCGCAACCGGGCGCCGGCTGCTGGTCGCCGCGTCCGTCGGCCCGTACGGCGCCGTGTTGGCCGACGAGCGGAGGTGCTGGTGCCGCTGGCCGACGAGCTTGGCCTACCTGCGTGGTTCTCCTACTCCGTCGACGGTGACATGACGCGCGCCGGCCAACCGCTCCGTGATGCGCACGCCGTCCTGGCAGCACGAGCATCGTGGCAGCCGGAGTGAACTGCTCGGCACCGCGCGACGTGACTCAGGCGATCACGATTGCCCTTTCAGTCGCGGCTGGTCCAACGGTCGCCTATCCAAACCTCGGGGAGAGCTGGGACAGCGCGACGCACACGTGGCGCGGCGATGCGGCGTTCGACACGGCCCTCGCGGCCATCTGGGTCGCAGCGGGCGCGCGACTGGTCGGCGGCTGCTGCCGAGTGGGGCCTGCCCACATCGCCGCGCTTGCGGGCGTTCTCAAGGGCTAGGGATCGGACCGGTTTACGTGCTCGACGAAGGGCGCTGGATCGTCGACGGCACCGAACGCGACCGGAACGGGGCCACGGTGAACAAAGATGTTCGACTTCGCGGGTTCCCAGGCGAAGGTCTACCGGCGGATCGCCGACGTGGCATTGTCACCTGTCAGTTGACCAAGGCCCACTACCCGACGAAGGAACCCAGGTGTCGCAACAGTTTCTCGGCGTTGACCTCGCCTGGTCCCAGCGAGCTAGGACCGGGGTCGCGGTCGTCGACGAATCTGGCAGCCTGGTCTCTTCGCATGCAGCGGTCACGGACGGTGACATCGATGAATGGATTTCGCAGCACGCACCCGACGCCCGGGTCATTGCAGTCGATGCACCACTCATCGTGCCGAACCCGACCGGCCAGCGCGTGTGCGAGAACCTCATCGGCAAGGCCTTCGGCCGTTACAACGCAAGCGCACACGTCTCCAACCAGAGCAAGCCGTACTTCAGGCCGCCCCGCGGGTTCACCCTCGCCGAGCGCCACGGCTGGCAGATCGATCCTGACTACGACGGGGTCCATCCAGTCTGCCTGGAGGTCTACCCGCACCCCGCGATGGTGGGGCTTTGGTGCCTGGAGTCGACCATTCCTTACAAGGCGAAGTCGGGTCGAACAGTTGACGCCCGACGGCGTTCCTTCGGCGAACTGCTTGATCACCTCGAACGAGCTACGCCACTCCAGCTCGAGAGCAACGCCCGGTGGGCGACCATCCGCTCAAGCGTCGTGGCCGCCACCCGACAGGTCGATCTCGAACGCGTTGAGGACGAGATCGACGCGATCTTCTGCGCCCATCTCGCGTGGCTTTGGAGTCACGACCGCGAGGCACTGCAGGTCTATGGCAGCTTGGCGGATGGCTACATCGTGGCTCCGCCCCCACCGACTCACACGGCTGCGCGTCGCGCGGTCACCTCGAGCAGTGAGCTCCGCTCAGTCATGTTCGACGTCGTTGGGCGCCCGACGGGGTTCGGAGGTTCGGCGAACGAAACGGCCTGGAAGAAGGCCGTGAGTCTCGAGGCATCGAAGCATCAATTGCCAGCAAACGCGCGAATCGGAGTCGACTTCGACTTTCGTCTCGAGCCCTCGCAACAGCACAACCACGAGCCTGACCTCGACAACCTGATCAAGACGACGATCGATGCCTTAGACGGCGTGTTGGCCCCCCGCCCGGGAAATCACCCCAGTCAAGTCGATGACGTGCGCGTGAACGAGATCCGCGCGCGCAAGCGATTCGTCGACGACGCGAGATTCGCTGGAGTGTCCGTGAAGGTGTGGCCCTCCCGGAACTAACCGGCGGCAGCGCCGTAGTCGCTCAGAGCGACTCCACCAGCTGCACGACTACGCCTTCTCGCAGGCGATGCCGTCGTCGTCGCCGTCGAGACCAGCGTTTGCTGCGTTGGCGGTTCGATACAACGCAGAGTCGCGCCGGAAGCTCGTCACGGGCGTACCCGACGTCTTGTCGCGAGCCTTGGCCATGCCGACACCGTGCGGGAGACGCTTGTTGACCGTCGTGCAGTTGGCCCACTTGGCGGGTAACGCGGCTGCGTCAGCTGACACCGCAGTGAACGCGAGGCAAGGCAGCGATAGTGCAGCGGCGACGGCAAGCTTCTTCTTCATGTGTTTCCCCGTGGACGTCAATGTGCCGCCAACCTGGCCGCGCTCCGAGTCTGTGTCAGGAAGGGAACCGTGTCAGAGGAATCCGAAATCTTCGACGACGAATCGCGGGGGCTACCTCTGATTCACCCTGCCCTTGTTCGCCGGCTTTCGCTTTTTGGAAGGCGCCACCTCGTCGGGCGTGGGATCGGAGGTCGCCGGGGCAAACACGGACACAAACTCTTCGGACGCGCGCTGCACTAGCGACGTGAACCAGACCGGCTGAGCAAGGACCACCCCAATGGCCGCGACCGCAGCAGCCATCTTGACCCACCCAGCCTTCATGCTCGGTTTGTTGCCGCGCCCCTTGGCAGCAGGCGACTTCCCTCGGGGTCGCGCCTGACGCTCTGCGGTGGCATGTGCCTGCAGCGCTTCGGTCAGCTCATCGAGGAGTCCTGGTGACCACGGTTCTGTCGATACCGGTTGGCCTCGAAGCTGAGCAACGAGGTTGTGGCTTGAGCACACCAACACCTCGCCGAACCGCTCCGAGAACCAGTCTTCCCGGACCAGGCACAGGACGGGCCGAACGGATTCGACCGAGAGCTCCGGGATCAGGCCAGCCACCGCGCTAGCCGCTTCAGCGGCCGAAGCCACCTCCTTGGCCCGACTCCGCCCGTTCTGACGCAGCACTCCACCACTTGTCGCGACGTCGCCAGTCCAGTTCTTGGCGTCGATGACGAACACACGCCCGCCACCGATCGCGACGTGATCGATGTTCGCGTACTTCCGACCGGGCCACGCGAGGTCGTGAAGAACCGTCCAGCCGCTGCCCTCGAGTTCGGCCAGCGCGGAGGCAACAGCGACTTCTCCGTTTGCGCCGCGGTCCCAACGATCGGCCGATTCGATGAGTCGGTCAGCTTTCTCCCGCTGACGGCGCGCTTGTTCACGCGCAGATTCCCCGGCCATGCAAAACTCCCCGTTTTCGCGATCTGCGCAGATCCAAACACGGCCCATGTCCACGTCGCCGCGGAATGGGAAAGCTCAGGCGCCGCTGACAACCTTCCGATTCGTCGCTTCGACGGATTGTGCGGGCTCAAGCTGGCAAGGTACGCAGCGTGCGCGAGGGCTTGTACGAACACGTGGTCACGGCCGGGCTAGAGCTATCTCTGGATTCTCTTCAAGGGCTTGAACCCGAGCTCGGAAGAGTCGACGAAGCAGACCAGTCGCATGTGCTCACCCGGCACATCGCCAAGGCCTTGCACTCACGCTTGGCATCCATCAAGGATCCCGTCGCACGACTGGCGGCAGCCAATGCAGTGCTCGGCGCAATCGAGGCAGTCCCGGATCCGCTCAGCGATCCGGTTCGAGAGTTGCGCGCGCTGCGGCTCCCCGACGGCCCAGGTCGCACGCCCCGGCTACGACACCGACCCAAGACGCCGCTCAATGACGCAGCGCTTCTGACAAACGCGCACGGCGAACCAAGCTTGGCTTCGGAACTGCGCGCCGAGATCGACTCAGCCGATTCGATCGACCTGCTCTGCGCCTTCGTCATGTGGCACGGCTTGCGCCTCATCGAAGGCGAACTCGCCACCGCACGCGATGCGGGCATCCCTATCCGCGTGGTGACCACGACGTACATCGGCGGCACGCAGCGTGAAGCACTCGACCGCCTGGTCCGCGACTTCGGCGCCGAGGTCAAGGTGCAGTACGACGCCAAGCGCACTCGCCTCCACGCCAAGGCCTGGCTCTTCGGCCGCGACACCGGTTTCGACACCGCCTACGTCGGATCCTCGAACCTCACGACCTCCGCGATGCTCGAAGGAGTCGAATGGAACGTCCGGCTAAGCACAGCAGCGACGCCAAGCTTGATGGACAAGTTCCGAGCCACCTTCGATGTCTACTGGAACAGTCCGGAGTTCGAGAGCTACGACCCCGATCGAGACCGGGACCGGCTCGACGACGCACTTCTCGAGGCAAAGCGCGGCAAGTCATTCGACCGCGTAACGATCAGCACCGTAGGGCTCGAAGTCCGGGCGTATCCCTACCAACAGGAGATGCTCGACGCGCTGGAGGTCGAGCGCGTGCTCCACGACCGTCACCGCAATCTCGTCGTCGCAGCGACGGGCACTGGTAAGACCGTCATCGCTGCCCTCGACTATCGGCACCTGGTCGCCAAGGCTGGTGGTCGACCGCCCAGTCTCCTCTTCGTAGCCCACCGACGCGAGATCCTCGAGCAGTCCATGCGGGTGTATCGAGAGGTGCTGTCGGACGGCGACTTCGGCGAGTTGTACGTCGGCGGGCAACGTCCAGAACGGTGGAAGCACGTCTTCGCCAGCGTTCAATCCTTGACGTCGTACGGCGTTGCCAACATCCCCCGCGACGCCTACGAGATCGTGGTGATCGACGAGTTCCACCATGCAGAGGCAAAGACCTATCAGCGGATCCTCGACCACCTTCAGCCACGCGAACTACTCGGACTGACGGCCACCCCTGAACGTGCCGACGGCTCGGATGTGCGCTCGTTCTTCGACGGTCGAACTGCAGCGGAGCTACGGCTCTGGGATGCCCTTGGGCAAGACCTCCTGTGCCCCTTCCACTACTTCGGCATTGCTGATGGCACAGATCTGCGACAGATCACGTGGAGTCGCGGGCGATACGACGAGGGCCAACTCGCAGACGTCTACACAGGCAACGACGCTCGAGCCCGCATCGTGCTGACTCAGGTTCGCGACAAGATCGTCAACGTAGGCGAGATGCGCGCGTTGGGCTTCTGCGTCAGCGTCGCCCACGCCGAGTACATGACACGCGTCTTCAACAACGCGGGCATTCCCGCACTGGCCGTTACCGGAGGAACTCCTGGCCCAGACCGATCGGAGGCACTGCGACTCCTGCGCGCGGGCGAAGTCAATGCACTGTTTACGGTCGACGTGTTCAACGAAGGTCTCGACGTGCCAGACGTCGACACCGTGCTGTTCTTGCGACCCACCGAAAGTTCGACGATCTTCATGCAGCAATTGGGTCGCGGGCTGCGACGGACCCAGCACAAGGCCGTACTGACCGTGCTCGACTTCGTCGGCTACCACCGTAAAGAGTTCAGCTTCGCGCGGAAGTTCGCCGTGCTCACCGGCCTCCACGGCAAGCACCTCGAGAAGGCGGTCAAGGAGGACTTCCCGTTCTTGCCCTCGGGATGCCAAGTACGACTCGACAAGCTGACCCAAGAGGTGGTGCTCGAGAACCTCAAGTCCCAGATCGGGGGCAAGTGGGCGCAGATCGTCGCTCAGCTCCGCGCAGCTCAGGACGACTCTCTTGAGTCGTTCCTGGAAACGTCAGGTCTCGAGTTGAGCGACGTCTTGCGGCAGGGCAGCCGCTCGTGGACCAAACTTCGCCATGACGCGGGCCTTGAGACTCTCCCCGGCTCCGAACTCGAGGAGAAGATGCTCAAGCGCGTCCGCGCCTTCGCCCACGTAGACGACCCTCGGCGTGCCGGCGCATACAGATCGCTACTCGCCGACGATTCGCGCCTCTACGGCGACCTTTCGCCAGCCGAGCAGCGCCTAGCGCGGATGCTCTACTACTCGTTCTGGTACGACGGGGGCGGCTTCGACTCGATCTCCCAAGGCTTCGATGCCATGCGCCATGAGGCCGCTGCGCGAGCAGAGGTTGCGAGCGTCGTGGACCTCGGCTTCGAAGCGGCTCGCCACGTTCCCGCTCCACTGACCGGATCCCTCGCTGATGTCCCGCTGCAGGTCCACGCTCGCTACCAGCGCGAGGAGATCCTCGCTGCGCTCGACTTCCCGCGTCTGCCCAACAGCTTCCGTGAGGGCGTCTTCTATTTCGCTGAGCACAACATCGACGCGTTCTTCATTACCTTGAAGAAGTCCGAGGCCGACTACTCCCCCACAACGATGTACGCCGACTACCCAATCTCGCGCGACCTGTTCCATTGGGAGACGCAGTCGACGACGTCGGTCAACTCGCCCACGGGGCGTCGCTACCTCGACCGCTCGTCCACCGTGCTGCTCTTTGTCCGACAGCAGCCGAAGGACGACTTCGGCACCTCGCCCTATCTGTTCCTGGGCATGGCCACCTACGTCTCCCACACTGGGGATCGGCCTATCGCAATCACGTGGAAGCTCACGACTCCGATGCCGGCGGACTTCTACAACCACGCCTCCGCGGTTGCGCAGTAGGGCATTCCGTCGCTATTGGGTCACCTCGGCAGCAACCGGCAACAGCGCTGACCCGGGTTGCTAACCGAACCGAGTCCTAGTTGGACGTGCCCGCCCGGCCGGCCTTGCGATTGGCGAATGGGAGGACCTCGCAATCGTCGACGAATTGGCCGATGAGCTCAGCTTCCACGTCTTCTGGGTCGACATCGGGTGTCTCGCGCCAGGCCACTAGCAACTCGCTGCTGTCTGCCGGATGCCACAGGTATCTGCCGCCCCAGTGGCCTACGGGCTGGCCAGCGCCGTGCCGTCGAAACTCATCGAGCCGCTTGGCAAGGCCGCGGCGACCGGTTGCGCCCGCGGCCGCCTTCCCGATGTAAAGGACCTGGGCTCCCTCTACCCAGGCCTGATCGAGAGACGACCACACGACAGACGGGTCCTTTCCCTTGAACCACCCGGCAGGGCTCACATCCAGAAAGGTGGGTCGTTCGACGCGATCGCGAAAAACGACGTACAGACCGGGTCCCCGCGGCACAGACGACTCCGGAAGGTCGGCGAACCAGATGAAGCCACCGAAGCCTGCTTCGGACAACCCCTCCCGCGTCCAATCCATCTCGTCAGTCCGTCTCCGAACGCAACACCGGGGTTGAGTATTCGACCGAGGCAGCCGCAACCACGTCGGAGGCCCGGTACTCATCGTCGCCCTCCTGGGCGCCGTCCTGCGATGAGTAGTCAGTAGAAACCAGAGCCGGCGGCACGGAGTCGTCGATGTCTGCCGGCTCAACGGACACAGGGCGAAGCTTCGGTGGCGCAGCGGACCAGGCCCGTAGGTTTCCGAGCACATCAACGTAGAAGCCGTCGACTGTGGTGAGCACCGAGTCGATGAACGACCCGCGGCCGCGGCCGCGCTTCGTGCCGAGGTTTCCAGAAACCGCGAGACGGAACGACCGCAGCTCCTTGGCTGGATCGAGAACGAGACTGTTCGGATTCTCTCGCACCGTCGACAAGAGCTCGGCTGCTTGCGATCCCCGCGCATGCGCGACGAACGCTTCGACTCGCGTCCCAGCGGGCGCGTTCTTCAGCTGGCGCACCAGCCAGTTGACGCGCGTCGTGGCGCGCCCCTCACGTGGCGACTCGACGTCGACATGGCACGTCACGCGCCCTGCGCGCAGGTCGGCAGTCACGACCAGTTGGCCGACGGTGTCAGGGATGCGGATGGCCCCGGACATCTCGCCGGTCGCGCACAGCGAATGTGCCAGCGCCTGGGCGCGCACGAGTGGATCTGCGGCTTCCTTGCGCGAGAGGACCGGTACGACCTCGGTGCCGAGCTGACGCCCGAGCTGCAGGCTGGCGAACCTCAGCAGTGCATCGAAGCGAGCAACGACCTCGGCAATGCCCTTGTCATTGGTGCGCAGAGTGCCGGTCGTGACCTGGTCACGGACACCGACCCATGCCTCGCCCATGTCGTCGAACTCGAGTGCGCCAGACTTGCTGTGTTCGAGGTAGCGGATCAGCTCGCCGAGGATCCAGGCCTGGTCGGGGTCGGCGACGCCGCGGAACTCCTTCTGCATCACCGCTTCGGCGAGCACTTCTGACCAAGCGACGTGGTGCAGCGCGACCCTCTTCAGCTTGCGCTTGTCGACCTTGGTCGGGTGCTGGCCGGCGACTGCCGGGATCTCGTTCGAGATCGTGATGACCGCGTCGTAGGCGTTCTCCCGAGCGATGTCGAGGTAGTTCTCCAACTGCTCGGTGGCGAGCTGGTTGGGGCCCGTCTTCACCTCGACGAGGGCGGTCCAGGTGTTCGCCCCGCGGGTCACGCGGATGAGTCCGTCGGGGTAGAGGCGCTTGTCGCCGAGCATGAACGGCACCTCGATGTAGCACTCAAGGGTTCCTGCGGGAGCGCCGAACGGCTTGACGAAGCCGCGGCCGAACTCCTTGACGGCCGACAGCACCGCGAGCAGTGCGGACGTCGCGCGTCGCTCTTGTTCTTCGGCGCCGTTGATCCCCGAGGTGGGAATGAGGCGTGCTTCGTGCCAGGACTCTTCGGCCATTGATGTTCCCCCGTGCTGACGATTCGACGAAGTGCTTCCTGCGGGGCCGGGTGTGGCCCGAGACTCCTGGGACGGTAGCGAAGGTGGCGCAGGTTCGCTGCGAATCCAACAACCGCGTCCTTCGCCTGCATGCCCATCCGCACTAGTCGTCGCGTGTTTGATGGAACGACGACGACCACGGCCTGACTCGGCTTGAATCTGTGCACCAACTTCTTGGGGAGCCGTTATGCCCAAGCACCATCCATATTCGCGCCGCGAGTACCGTCGACGGTTGATGATCTGGCTCCGGCGAAACCGCAGGCTGATAGCAGTGCTCACCATCGGGTTGGTTGTCTTGCTGGCGTTTATCACGGGGCTGTTGCTCGTGACCTGGCCTGACACGGGCTTCAAATGGTGGCTCCTGGGAGCGTTGCAGACTGGCGCGGTCGGGGCGTACCTTCACCTGCTCCACACGGGCTACCTCGCACACGACCCGGACGCGATCCGACACGTCCGCGGCGCCTGGGGCGAGGACAACACTCGCAGCGAACTTCAGCGCGCCAAGCGCAAGAAGCTCGTATGGGGTTGGGTCGACAGCCTCGGATTGCAGCACGGCGATATCGACCATCTGGTTGTCACTCGCAAGGCTGGTTTGGTCGCAGTGGACTCAAAGTGGCGAAGCCAGATGAGCGACACGGCCGACATGGCACGGGCCGCCCAGAAGGTTCGCCTGCGAGCCGAAGGCGTGACTCGCGACCTTCTCAAGGGGACCACGCGCGGATCTCGACGAGCGAAAGTGAACCCGCTGAGCGTCACCTCGGTGCTTGTCCTGTGGGGACCTGCCCAGCACGGCGTACCGGACGGCGCCTCCGTTGACGGTATTGAGTTCATCGCCGGCCGAAAGTTCGTCGACTGGCTCGCGCGAGTGGACGGTCAGCCCGTCGACCGCGCAGCAGCAGCCGACATCGTTCGCAGCCTAGAGGGCCGGCGCACTGCCACAGATGAAGCGCAGGCTGCGCGAGCACCTACTGCAAGCACTAAATAGGCAGGCCAAGCAACTACCTGATGGTGATGCTCTCCACCGTCAGACAGGGCGCGTCATTTCACCTCGACTGCAGCACTCGTTGACTCTGCCGTTTGAGCGTCAGCCCTCCGGATCGCTCGGCCCAGCATCGCTCACTCGGCGCTCGCAGGTCCGGATCCGATGACAGTTCGCGCAAGCGACATCACACTTGGCGGTCTCACGGATGATGGCCTCCACCGGCCACCTGTCATTAATCAACGTGGCGATGCCGTGCAGCTTCTTGCCCCGGGCGTGATCCCAATCAAGCCCTCGCGCCCACTCCTTCCAACCGCAGTCGGCGCAGCCCAAAGCCAACTTGAGCTGATCGTTGAAGTCCTGAAGCTCTAGCCTTCGCCGCCACGACGGAGGTAGCCGGTCGGCCGATCGCCAACTCGACGGCCGCCTGTCCCACGTGTCCCGCCGATGGCAGCGGGCGCAACGGGGGACGCACTTGTCCAGCTCGGCACGAATGCGAGCGGCCGAGGCGCACATCTGGACCATGCGGGAGAGATTGGCGTGCTTCTCGGCCGGACAAAGGTGGTCGGGATCGATCGAGCGAATGTCTGTGTACCCACAGTCGACGCAGCCTTGGAGCTTCCATTCGTCGATGATCGCCTGGAGTCGGGCTCTGGCCCGTTTGAGGTCCGACGTACCAACCCGTTTGCGTCGCTGACGCGCGGCCTCCAGGCTTCGTTCGCGATACTCCGGATTGCCCCAGCGGCGCAGATTGCGCGCTTGGTTCTTCAACTTCTCGTTGGGCAACTGTCGCTTCTCGGCTTGCGCCTCTCGACAGATCCCGGAGAGCCCGCTGAATCGGCGTGATTCCTTGTTGAAGGCGGACGCGGGATGCTCCACCTCGCACCAGGGGCACCAGATCAGAGTGTCCGGCTGGATCTCGACAGCAGATGGCCGCCTGCGTCGCTTCTTGGGTAGCGGTGGGTCGGGCAATTTCGAACTGCACTTTCCCGACCCCGGGTTTGCCTCGTGACTCCTTTCTAGCAGTGCCCACCGACAGCCAAACGGCCCCGACACCGTGATGGTGTCGAGGCCGTTTTCGCTAGTTGCAGTCGATCAGCTGCAGCCGCTCGTGCTCCCGCAGCCTTCGCAGACGTAGCACGAGCCAGCGGGACGCATCTTCGTCCCGCACGTCATGCAGAGCGGGCTGTCGACGGCCGTGCCGGTGAGCTTCTCGAACAGCTCGGCGGAGGTGTGGACACCCTGGGGCGCTTCCTTGGTCTCTGCGGTTTCGTGACGGCCGTGACCGGCCTCCTCAGCGTCCGAGGAGTCAGAGACGACCTCGACGTCGACGGGGGCAAGCAGCTCGGAAGCCGAACCCGTCTCCTCGACGATCGGCTCGTAGGAGCCGGTCTCGAGCTGACGCTGACGCTCCTCGGCGGAGTAGATGCCGAGAGCCGAGCGCTCCTCGAAGGTCATGTAGTCGAGGGCCAGGCGGCGCCAGACATAGTCCATCAGCGACTGCGCCATACGAACGTCCGGGTCATCGGTGAGACCGGCAGGCTCGAAGCGCAGGTTGGTGAACTTCGAGACGTAGGTCTCCAGCGGGACGCCGTACTGCATGCCGATGCTGACCGCGATCGAGAAGGCGTCCATCACCCCGGCCAGGGTCGAGCCCTGCTTGCCGAGCTTGAGGAAGACCTCGCCGAGCTTGCCGTCGTCGTGCGCACCGGAGGTCATGTAGCCCTCGGCACCGCCGACGGTGAACGACGTCGTACGGGAGACGCGCGACTTGGGCAGACGCTTGCGGACGGGGGCGTAGACGACCTTCTCCACGACCTTGGTCTCCACACCTGCGTCGGCCGAGGCCTTGTCGGCCGCGTCCTTCTTGGCCTTGCCGCCGCCGTCGGAGAGGGGCTGGCCGACCTTGCAGTTGTCGCGGTAGATCGCGGTGGCCTTGAGCCCGAGCTTCCAGGACTGCATGTAGACGTCCTCGATCTCCTCGACCGTGGCGTTCTCGGGCAGGTTCACCGTCTTGGAGATCGCGCCGGAGAGGAACGGCTGGCAGGCACCCATCATCCGCACGTGGCCCATGGCCTTGAGCGAGCGGGCACCCAT
>JBDSPC010000231.1:0-4209 GCA_039914485.1 Nocardioides sp. | reverse complement strand
ACCCCAATCGGGAGCTTCGGAGGCATGTTCAAGGATGTGCCGGGCTACGAGCTCGGGGCTTCAGCGGCCCGAGCTGCCCTCGAAAGGTCCGGGGTCAGCGCCGACGAGATCGACGAAGTTGTGATGGGGTGCATCGGCCAGGTCGGCGCCGACGCCTACAACGCGCGCCGCGTGGCCGTGACCGCTGGGATACCCACCGGAGTCCCTGCCTACACGGTCAACCGGTTGTGCGGGTCGGGGCTCCAGGCCGTCTGGTCGGCTGCCATGCAGATGCGGTGGGGCGGTGTCGACTTTGCACTGGCTGGCGGCAATGAGTCCATGACACGCATGCCGTTCTACGACTTCGACGCCCGCCGCGGCTACAGGCTCGGGGACCGGTCCCTCGTCGACGGCACGGTCATGATGCTGACCGATCCATTCCACGGGATCCACATGGGCGTGACCGCGGAACGCGTCGCCTCGAAGTACCTCGTGTCGCGTCAGGAACAGGACGAGTTCGCGGTCGAGTCGCAGCGTCGCGCCGCAACACCGCAAGCGCGTGCCGCCTTCGAGGGCGAGATCAGTCCTGTCGAGGTCGGCGGACGCAAGCCGCTCGTCGCGTCCGTTGATGAGCATCCCCGCCCCGAGACGACGCTGGAGACCCTGGCCGGGCTACGCCCGGCCTTCGACCCTGAGGGCAGCGTCACGGCAGGCAACTCGTCGGGGATCAACGACGGCGCGGCAGCCCTCGTGCTGGCCCGCAAGTCAGTGGCTGACGACCGAGGACTGAACCCGCTGGTGCAGCTCGAGGCGGTCGCCACCGCCGCGATGGAGCCAGAACTGATGGGCTACGCCCCCGTTCTCGCACTTGAGAAGCTCTTCACCCAGACCGGAACATCGCCGAAGGACATCGACATCGTCGAGCTCAACGAAGCTTTTGCATCTCAAGCGGTTGCGGTGATCCGCGACGCCAAGCTCGACCCTGAGAAGACCAACCCGTACGGCGGCGCCATCGCTCTGGGTCACCCCGTGGGAGCAACAGGCGCAAATCTGACCCTGCGGGTCGCACACCACCTGCGGCGCACCGACAGCGAGTTGGGCATCGTCACGATGTGCATCGGCGGCGGCCAGGCACTCGCAGCGCTCTTCCGGCGCGTCTGACCATGGACCCGATCATTGCGCTCGAGGTCGACGGGCTGGTTGCTCACCTGACCCTGAACCGTCCAGACGCATCGAACGCGCTCGACCGCGACATGGCACGCGCGCTCGCCGATGCCGTGGGCGACATCAGCAGCATGCCCGACGTTGGGGCCGTTCTCCTCACGGGGGCTGGACGACGCTTCTGCGGCGGCGGAGACCTGAAGGCGATGATGAGCGCCGCAGACAAGCTTCACTACGTGAATCGGCTCGCCACGGAGCTGGACGATGCGTTCCGTGCGCTGGCCGACCTCGAGGTCCCCGTCGTGGCTGCCGTCCACGGGGCGGTCGCCGGTGCGGGACTGTCACTGATGCTCAGCTGCGACGTAGTGGTCGCCGCCGAGGGCACGTCCTTCGTGCCCGCCTACCCCGGTGTTGGCCTCACCCCGGACTGCGGCCTGTCTTGGCTGCTTCCTCGCGCCGTCGGCCAGCAGCGGGCACTCTCGTTCCTGCTGACCAACGAACGCATCGGCGAGGAAGTCGCGCTTGCGTGGGGATTGGTTGCCGAGGTGTCGACCCTTGACGGCCTGCCCACGAGGGGACTCGAACGTGCTCAGGCACTGGCAGACGGCCCTACGTGGGCACTCGGTCAAACCAAAAGTCTGGTGCGCCGCTCATGGTCCGAGACTCGTGAGCAGGCTGGACGCGCCGAGGCAAGCATCGTGACCGCCGCGACCAAGCATCCCGACGCCGTGACCCTGATGTCCCGGTTCACGGATCGTTAGTCCTCCACCGAGGACACTCGTCCCCACCGCACCCGCGCCATCTGAATTCACCGCGGGGCACCGATCCTCCGGCATCGGAGGTATCTCCGTCGATGTCGGCATTGGTCGTGCCGCACAGGCACGCCTCCGTTCGGGCGCTCGTGGCTTCTGGGCCGCCATCGGCCTGACGACGTCCAGTCCCAAACACGACGACCGCCGGCAGTGACAATTAGGGGTAATAGTGCATATAGTTATGAGAGTCATTTCACGTGGCTTGCCCGTTCCACAGCTCGGGGTGGGGCCGGATGACGGCTTCGCGGTGCCCGCCACATCACCCTGAAACAGTTGGAGGAGCCATGCGTCGACCAGTCGCTGCGCTAGCCACATTGGTACTCGCCCTCTCCGTCGCCGCCTGCGGCAGCGACTCGTCGGGCGGCGGTGGCTCATCGGACGATCCGATCACTATCGGCTTCCTTGGGCCCTTGACGGGAGCGTCTGCACAGACAGCCGAGCAGGCGAAGAACGCGGCCGAGATCCGAGTCGCCCAGATCAACGCCGATGGCGGTGTCGACGGCCGGGATCTGGAGCTCAAGGTCTACGACTCGAAACTTGATCCTGCCGTGGCGACACAGCAGGCGCAGCGAGCCATCAGCCAGGACAAGGTGGAGGCGCTGATCGGACCGCTGACCAGCACAGAGGTCCTGGCGGCCGGTGAACTCGCCGAGCGGCTCAAGACGGTGCTGATCACCTACAGTGCAGCGACCGAGGCCATCACGGAGGGCAAGGAGTACATCTTCCGCACCAGTCCGTTGACCGGCGACCTCTCCACCGCCATGATGCGCCTCGGTCAGCGCAGCGGTGCCGCAACCGGCGCCTTGCTGTACGACAACTCGAGTTTCGGCCTCGGAGCGAAAGGCCCGGTCGAGGCCGCAGCGGAAACCGAGGGGTTCCAACTGCTGGACAGCGTCGAGTACCCCGTCGGCGCCAGCGACGTCTCGGCTCAGGTCGCAGCGATTGTGAAGCAAAAGCCTGCTGCGGTCTTCATCGCAGGTGCCGCCGGTGCGGACTACGGCCTCATCGGGAAGGCCATGGTGGAGCAGGGGCTCCTCGTCCCCCTGATCGGTTTCAGTCCGATCGTCTCGGCCGACGCTCTCAAGATCGGTGAGTCCGCCTACAGCAAACTGCCGGGTGTCTACACCATCGGGTGCGTGGACTTCACGAAATCCGCCTACACCGAACTCGTTGACGCCTACAACAAGGACTACTCGCCCGTCGAGGTCCTGCCTGAGCAGGCGCTCCAGGCCGTTGACGCGATCAACTGGCTTGCCGAAAGCTTCGGCAAGACCAGCGGCAAGGGCGGTGAGGATCTTGTCAAGGCGTTGACCTCGCTTCCGGCCGTGGAATCGGTCGGCGGACGGTCGGGAGCCGAGCAGCAGTTCACCAGCGACGACCACGACGCCTATGGCGACGCGTATATCGTTCCGTACAAGGTTGTCGACGGCAAGCTGGCCCCGGCCGACATCGACATCGACTGACGGGGCAGGTTCCAAGCGGCAGGCCAGCACCCGCACCACCGCCCCCGCTCGGCACCGTTCGTCGCGCGATGAAGAAGCCAGCCCGGCAGACCTCTGGTCCGCCGGGCTGGCTTCTTCTTCGCGCGAGCCGTTCGGCATCCGCTCGAGTGGTGAGCGATGTCTGGTGTAAGAGCGAACCAGGGACAACGTCCGCCATACAGGCCCCATGTCCAAGTGGGCTCGATCCCTTGGAGTTCCGTGCCCGTCACGCTGTGGCGCTGTTCACCGTCGACCTGGGCCTGCACCACCCAGCGACGGGTACTCCAGCAGGCCGCCCAGCACCTGCCTCACGCACCGGCGCTTCAGAGTCCTGCGCGACGACCGGAGGTCAGCGACCTCATGAGTTGTTGAGGCCGCGTTGTCATCGTCGCGATCGGTGGGCCCCTCATCGCGTCGCGCCGTACCCGCCGGGCCAAGGCCCTTCTTGATCGGCGGATCGATCCGGCAGACCCATCATCGGGGCTTGTCGGTGACCCATCAGCGGTTCCGAGTGTCGGATCCTGGCCTCGATCGATCGCCGGGCGGGCGCGCACGTGCCTCGTCTTGGATCAGGCGCCGAAATAGGCGGCGCGGAGCGCCTGCTCCGTGAGCGGCGCGGAGGCGTCGGCGCGGGCCACGACCTCGCCCAGCCGGACGACGTAGATCCGGTTGCAAAAGGCGGTGGCACGGCCACTGCCCTGCTCGACGACGATCATGGAGAGCCCCGTGTCGCGGCGCAGCTGGTTGAGCTTTTGGTAGATCTCGTCGACGACGAC
>JBDSPC010000106.1:0-3932 GCA_039914485.1 Nocardioides sp. | reverse complement strand
TTCTCGAAGGGGTCGTCGAGCTCGATCTCACGCGCGACGGTCACTCCGTCGTTGGTGATCGTGGGGGCGCCCCACTTCTTGTCCAGGACGACGTAGCGACCCTTCGGGCCGAGCGTCACCTTGACGGCGTTGGCGAGGGCGTCGACGCCGCGCTCGAGGGCGCGACGGGCGTTCTCGTCGAATTCCAGAATCTTGGGCATTCAATGCTCCTTGGGATGAAAGCGAGATAGTCCGTGACAAACGGACCCCCGAAAAGCTGGTTTCAGGGTCCGTCCGTCACGGACTATCCAGAGAGATCAGGAAACGACAGCGAGGACGTCGCGGGCGCTGAGGATGAGGTACTCGCCACCGGCGTACTTGACCTCGGTGCCGCCGTACTTGCTGTAGATGACCTTGTCACCGACAGCGACGTCGAGGGGCACGCGGTTGCCGTTGTCGTCGACACGGCCGGGACCGATCGCCATGACCTCGCCCTCCTGGGGCTTCTCCTTGGCGGTGTCCGGGATGACCAGGCCGGAGGCCGTGGTCTGCTCGGCGTCGAGCGGCTTGACGACGATGCGGTCCTCGAGGGGCTTGATGTTGACCGACACTTGTCGACCTCCACTTTCCACGTTGGGCTGAACTTGGGGACGGAGGAACGGATGTTCCTCGCACGCTTGGGCTTGCCGTGATGAGCGCCGTCGCGGGGGTCGCACGTCCTGGCAAGCACTGGCACCCTCATAGCGAGAGTGCCAGTTCAGACGTTAGCACTCCCCCCACGCGAGTGCCAGCGTGACCTCAGACGACGGCGCCTTGCGCGACGAGCGCGTCGAACGTCTCGGTCGTGGTCTTGCGGTTTCCCTTCTTGCCCGTGGTCACCTCGGTCTCGCCGGTCAGGCCGGTGCGCACCTCGAACTGGCCGGTCTCTCGGGACGGGTCGACCTCGAAGACGACGACCTGCGGGTCGCTGGTGTTCTCGACGCCACCCTCGGGCAGCGCGTCGTTGAGCGCGAAGGTCTCCTCCGGGCCCTGGGCATCGAGGAGGTACGTCGACGTGGACTCCTCCACGTCGTAGGTGCCGTCCGGCCCCTCGAACTCGCTGGGGGCACCCGTCAGCACCGTGACCACCATCCACGTCTTGCCCTCGGTGGCCCAGCCGAGGCCGGCGACGTACGGCCGCTGGGCCGACGACGTGACGAGGCAGGTGGTGACGTTGTCGCCGACGTCGGAGGCACCGGGACTCCAGAGCGGTTCGCCGCACGGCTGGGCGCCGTTGGCGAAGCCGAGCTGGTATAGCGGCTCGGCCGCATCGCGGTCGACGCCGCCGGTCAGGCCGTCGACCACTTGGTCAACCCCGTCGTAGCCGACCCGCAGGCTGATCTCCGATGGCGCCCCCTTGACCGCGACGTACTGACGCTTCGCGACCTGGGCGATCGCGTTCTGATCGATCCAGCCGGCGAGGCCTTCGAGAAGGTATTCGTTGCCGTCCGCGACCAGCGTGAACGTCGGGTCCTGCAGGGCTCCGTCGGGCAGTCGGTCGGCCACGAGGAGGTCCTCCGGTCCGTCCAGTGCGACCTGGACGCCGACGAGGCTCGAGCCATGGCCCGCCTGCTTGCCGCCTGACGTCTGCGCGATCGGCTCCGACACCGTCACCTGCAGACTCCCCCACGGGACGCGCACTTCGGCCGTACGCCCGACCATCGCCTCCGAGGCCTCCTCAGTGACGAGCGTTCCGGCCTTCAACCCGTCCGTGCCCCGTTGGGAGAGCCACACACCGCCCCCGGCAAGGGCAGCGATGACGAGGACGAGGGCCAGCGGCCAGATCAACTTGTGCACGGCCCAGAGCCTGCCATCTCCGCGGTGTCGGCTGGGGAGGACCCACCTGACAAGATGCGCGAATGGACGTCCCCACCCTCGAATGGTTGCTGACCGATCCCGGCCGCGACCTGCTCGAGGTGGCGATGGCGGCGTACGTCGATGCAGCGGGCGATCCCGTCCGGGCGGCGACGACGGTGCGGAAGTCGGAGCGCGATCCCGAACGTGCCGCGGCGGCGCTGACGCAGGCGGAGCTGCGGACCCGCGCGGTGGCGAAGTTCGGGGACCTGGCACCCCTCATGTTCTTCACTCCGGACGCACTTGAGCAAGCGACGCGCCTGCGTGTTGCCGAGCACCGCGCCGCCCGGCTCGCTGCGGCGCAGCCCACGAGCGTGGTGGACCTGGGCTGCGGCATCGGCGGAGACCTCATCGCCTTCGCCCGGGCCGGGCTCACCGCCGCTGGCGTCGACCTCGATCCGGTGCGCGTGGTCGCAGCGCGCGCCAACCTGGCGGCCCTCGGCCTGCCCGGCGCCGTCGAGGTCGCCGACGTGTCCGACATCGACCCCCGAGGCTTCGGGGCGGCGTTCGCCGATCCGGCGCGCCGCGGTGCGCGGGGCCGGGTCTTCGACATCGACGGCTGGACTCCCCCGTGGCCCTTCGTCCTCGGCCTGCTGTCGGGGAACGGGCTCGTGAAGGTCGCCCCCGGCATCCCGCACGACGTCATTCCGGGCGGCGTGGAGGCCGAGTGGGTCAGCGATGCCGGCGACGTGAAGGAGGCCGTCCTGTGGGCGCCGATGTTCGCGACCACCGATCGGCGGGCCACCGTGATCGGTGACGGCGGGCTCGCCACGATCACCGACGAGGACGACCCGTTCATCGGTCAGCCCCGGCCCGTCCGCGACCTCGGAGCCTTCCTCTATGAGCCCGACGGCGCGGTCATCCGGGCCCACCTGGTGACCGCGGTCGCCGCGGGCGTGGACGGCGGACTCCTCGACGAGCACATCGCCTACGTCACCAGCGACTCGTCCTTCCGCACTCCCTTCGCCCGCTCCTACCGCGTGCTCGAGGAGGTGCCCTACCGCGAGAAGCCGCTCAAGGCAGCCCTGCGCGAACGCAGCATCGGATCGTTGACGATCAAGAAGCGCGGCGTCGAGATCGTGCCGGAGCACCTGCGCAAGCGTCTCGACCTGCGTGGCGACAACACGGCGACGCTGGTCATGACGCGGGTCGCGGGCACCGGCACCGCGCTGCTCGTCGAACCCTTCTAGCAGCCGGACTTCTCGACGCCGGCGACCTGCACCGGCAGCGAGCCAGGGGCCTTCGCCTTCCCGAGCAGCACGTCGACCAGCGCCGACATCGCGCCGGGAGTGTCGCCGTACGACGCAATCCGCACCGGCGCACCTACGGTGCCCAGCACGTAGGGCGTGTTGGTGGCGACCACGATCTCGCCATCGTGGGCCGCGTCCTGGTAGCCCGAGAACCCGATGCCGGTCCCCCGGGCGAGTCGGGCATCCTCCGCGGATACGAAGCGGTTCAGTGCCGCGGTCCGCTTCCGCTCACGCTTCTGCCAGGCCTTCTTGCGCTTGGCGTAGGCCTTGCGGCTCTCCTTCTTCTTCCGCTTCGGCGCCCGCTCGGCCTTGGTCAGCGACGCCGGAGGCGCTTGGCGCACCAGCACCGTCAGGCCGGCCGCGCGAGCCGCACCGGAGAAGTTCGCGACCGCGACCGGGTCGCCGACGGGCGTCACCGAACGCCCGACGAGTCGACCACTGCACCGGCCAGCCACCACGGTGAGGGCCGCTGCGCTGAGGGCGCGGGATGCCGCCCGCCCCGAGCCGGGCGCTCGGCCCGCCGTGGCTCCCTGGTCCTCGTGCAGCAGGAGGGCGATCTGGCGCGCCGCGGCCTGCTCGAGCCGGCTCCGCTTGAGCCGCCCGGCCTTGACCGCCGCGATGATGCCCGCGCGCGCGGCCACGGGATCGGGCGGCATCAGCAGCACGTCGTTCCCGGCGCGCAGGCCCTGCACGGCCGAGCGTGCCGCGTCGTACGTCGCCCGCACCCCCGCCATCGAGAGCGAGTCGGTGACGACGAGCCCGTTGAAGCCGAGCTCGGTGCGCAGCACATCAGTGACGAGGGCCTTCGAC
>JBDSPC010000170.1:0-7293 GCA_039914485.1 Nocardioides sp. | reverse complement strand
GGCATCGCGGAGATGTCGGGAGACGTGAGCCCCGAGGGCGCGCAGATCCTGACCGAGCTCGACGCGGTGGGCAACACCACCAAGGCGATCACCAAGGGCATCGCGATCGCGACGGCCGTGCTCGCCGCGACCGCGCTGTTCGGCTCCTACGCCACCTCGGTGTTCGAGGCGCTGGTGGAAGCCAGCCCGGCGGAGGACGAGTTCTTGCAGTTCGACGTCTTCAACCCGGCCGTCCTCGTCGGCATCCTGCTCGGCGCCTGCGTGGTCTTCCTCTTCTCCGGCCTGGCCATCAACGCCGTTGCCCGCGCTGCCGGCGCGGTCGTCTACGAGGTCCGCCGTCAGTTCCGGGAGATCCCCGGGATCATGGAGGGCACCGGTCGACCGGAGTACGGCAAGGTCGTCGACATCGTCACCAAGGACTCCCTGCGTGAGCTGATCACCCCGGGCATCCTGGCGGTCCTCGCTCCCATCGCCGTGGGCTTCGGCCTCGGTGCGACCGCTCTGGCGGGCTTCCTCGCCGGCGCGATCGGCACCGGCACCCTGATGGCCGTCTTCCTGGCCAACGCGGGCGGCGCCTGGGACAACGCCAAGAAGCTCGTCGAGGACGGACACCACGGCGGCAAGGGCTCGCTCGCCCACGAGGCCACCATCATCGGTGACACCGTCGGTGACCCGTTCAAGGACACCGCCGGCCCCGCCATCAACCCGCTGATCAAGGTGATGAACCTCGTCTCGCTCCTCATCGCGAGCGCGGTCGTCTCGATGAGCGTCGGCCAGGACCAGAACGACGCCCTGCGGATCGTCATCGCCCTGGTGGCGGTCGGCATCATCGCCGTCGCGATCTACATCTCCAAGCAGCGTGAGGTCACGATCAACGACGACGGGGACAACAGCGGTTCCTCGTCGATGGCACCGCACGCCACCAACTGATCGATCCCAGTACGCCGAAGGCCCGCCGGAGCAGTCCGGCGGGCCTTCGTCGTGCATGACAGGGTTGGGGGCATGGAGCGGATCGCCCTCATCTCGGACGTGCACGGCAACCTGACGGCGCTGGAGGCGGTGCTCGCCGACATCGATCGGCGCGGCATCACGCGGATCTTCAACCTGGGCGACTACGTCGGCAAGGGGCCGCGCGGTCGCGAGGTGGTCGACCTGTGTCGCGCGCGTTGCGAGGTCAACCTGCTGGGCAACTGGGATGACTTCCTGCCCGATCCCGACCGGAGCTTCGACAGCGAGGCGCTGCAGTGGTGGCTGGCCCAGCTCGGCCCCGGGCAGGGCGAGTGGCTGCGCGGGCTCGCGTTCAACCACGACTTCTGGCTCAGCGGCCGTCGGGTCCGGCTCTTCCACGCGAGCGAGGAGACCGTGCACCGGCGGGTCCGCTATGTCCGCTCCCAGTCGGAGTTCGAGGCGCTGTTCACCAACACGGCGGCAACCGGTGACGGCCCGGCGCCGGACGTCGTCGGCTACGGCGACACCCACGATCCCTTCTACGAGTGCCAGCTCGAGGGGCGCACGTCCTTCAACACCGGCAGCGTCGGCAACTGCATGGGTGACCCGACGCCGCTCTACTGCATCCTCGAGGGCGAGCTCGACTCGCAGGAGCCGTCGCCGTGGTCGATCGCCTACGTCCGCGTGCCCTACGACGTCGAGGCCGAGCTGGCGGCTGCTCGTGCGCTCGGCATGCCGCAGTACGACGGCTACGAGCTCGAGCTGCGCCGCGGGCTCTACCGCGGTCAGCTCGACGAGATCCGCGCCGGCGAGCCCGTCACCGGCTATCACGAGCGGAACTGACCGCGACCCCGAACAACGCACGAGGGGCGGTGCCGGATGGCACCGCCCCTCGTTGTTGCTGGCGAAACGTCAGCCGACGCGCACCGTCTTCGACGTCGCGGCCGGGATGGCCTTGCCGGTGCCACCGACGAGGATCTCGCCGGCCCCCGCGAAGTGGGCGCGGATGGTGGTCTTGCGCTTGGCCTTGAACTTCACCCTCGCCACGCCGGTGCTCGACGTGGTGACCGTCTTGAAGGTCTTCCAGGACTTGCCCTTCTTCTTCTGGAAGGCGACGGGCTGGCCGGCGAGCGGGGAGGAGGTGCCGCCGGACTTCACGACCAGCTTCGACTTGGCGGTGACCTTGTTGCCCTTGGTCTTCGCCTTCAGCGACGCGGTCGTCGTCGACTCGCCGACCACCTCGAACGTGGAGGGCGTGCCGGCGATGTCGTAGAAGCTGTTGCGAGCAGCGTCCGTGTAGGACACCGTCGGCTTGAGGGTCCAGGTGCCCGTGGGCTCCTGGCCACCGCAGATCTGAATGGTCGTCGTGCCGCTCATCGGGGAGCCCTTGAACGTTCCGAGAATCTGGCCGATGCCCTCGGTCACGCCGTCCGGGTAGATCGCGTCGATCTCCAGGGACCAGTTCGGTGAGTCGGCCGGCACGTTCGCGGAGTAGGTCACGGGCTGGTCGATGCAGTTGTCACCGACGTACGCGGTGGTCGTGGTCGCGGTGGACTCGCCGAGGGCGTACGCGGGAGCTGTGGTCGCCACCAGGGCGGTGGCCGTGACGGCCAGGGCGACAATCCGAGAAAGCGTCTTCATCGTGTTCCTTCGGTCGTGTGCAGGATGAACGTCCGGACCGAGCCCGAGGCGAGCGTTGCCACCTGAAACCCAAGCACTGGAACCCCCCGTGGGGCCAAGGACGCCTGCGGGGAGCAGATTAGGTCACTCCGCGCGAGTGTGGGAGTCCGGATCCGCGAGGCGGCGCAGCAACCACCACGCCGCGGGCACCACGAGGACCGCCAGGACGATGCTGCCGAAGCCCCACTCGTCGGCGTACGGATAGGTCTTGACCTCAGCGATGAACGGCAGCACCTCGGTCGCGATGCCCAGGACCGTCAGGGCGATCCAGGTGCCGAAACCAGCGGCCAGCGCCAGCACTGCGGCGCCGATCTCGCGGGCCACGACCCGGCCCTCGTAGGACGTGGACGACAGGACCGCCAGTCGGTAGAGGTAGACGGTGGCGGCGGCGAGGAAGGGGATCGCCAGGGCCACCCAGCCGGTGAGGAAGAGGGCGAGGAGGCTCAGGCCCAGCACCGCTGGTGCGACGAGGACCAGCAGGGCGATGGTCGACAGCAGTGCGGAGCGGCGGGTCTGGGTCTCGGACATGGCTTCATGGTGGGCGCGGGGCCGGGTGGGCGCGTGCGTTCGCATACTCAACGACGGCGCCCGGATGCGCGCTGGAAGACTGGGGGCATGACCGGCGACGTGGCACCCGAAGTATCCCTGGCGACCGACCTGCGCGCCGCCCTCGTGGCCGCCGACTTCACCTACGACGCGGTCGCCGAGCTGCTCGGCGACCAGGGGCACCGGGCGCTGAGCCGCAACGAGACCACTCCTGGCGTACGGCGAACTGCGGACGGCTCCGCACTGAGCACGCTGACCCGGCTCTTCCTGCTCCAGACGCCGACCACGCACGTGGAGGCCGAGAGGGCCCTGCCGGGCCTGGTCGATCGCCTGTGCAACGCCGGCCTGCTCGAGCAGAGCGTCGGCGAGGTTGCGGCCCGGATGGACTGTCGGCCCTACTCCAGCGATGACGTCGACCTGTGGGTCGTGTCCGACCTGACGCCGGGCCTCGATGGCGCGCCCATGCGCGTCGGCACCGACCATGTGCTCGGCATCTCCAGCGCGTCGACCTCCCTGGCGCAGCTGACGGTCCGCGACGGAGTCGGTCGCGCCCTGGACCTCGGGACCGGCTGCGGCGTACAAGCCCTGCACCTGGCGACGCACGCGGCACAGGTCGTCGCGACGGACGTCAACCGGCGTGCGCTCTGGATGACGCGACTGAACGCGGCTCTCAACGGGGCAACGGTCGACGTGCGAGAGGGCTCGTTCTTCGAGCCGGTGGCAGGCGAGAGGTTCGACCTGATCGCCACTAACCCGCCGTTCGTGATCAGTCCGGCGACCGGCGAGCGGCTCGTCTACCGCGACTCCGGCCTGCCCGGCGACCGCGTCGTGGAGGACATCGTCCGTGCCGCACCGGACCACCTCACCGAGCACGGGCTCTGCCAGATCCTGGCCAACTGGTCGATCGTGCGCGGCACCGACTGGGACGAGCGCCTCGCGTCGTGGCTGACCGACGACTGCGACGCGCTGGTCATCCAGCGCGAGGTCATCGACCCCAGTGAGTACGTCGAGATGTGGCTCAAGGACGAGGGCGTGCACGGCACCCCGGACTACCCGCACCGCTACGACACCTGGTTGGCGTGGTTCGACGACCAGGGCATCGAAGGCGTCGGCTTCGGCTGGATCAACGTGCGAGCCGGCGGCAACGGGAGGCAACGGCTCGAGGATTGGCGCTACGACGTCGAGCAGCCGATCGGGCCGGCGATCGCCGACCACTTCACGGCGATCCACGCCGACGTGGACCTGGCATCCCACCTGGTCGCGCGCGAGGACGTGATGCAGGAGACGCAGGGGCCGCCCGGCGCCGAGGACCCGGCCACGATCGTGGTCCGGCAGCAGCGCGGGTTCCGGCGAGCCAGGCAGGTCGACACCGTCGAGGCGGCGCTGATCGGGGCCAGCGACGGCGATCTCTCGGTCGGGCAGATCCTCGATGCGGTCGCCGACCTGACCGCCGCGGACGCCCGCCAGCTGCGCGAGACCTACCTGCCGGTGGTGCGCGAGCTGGTCGACGAAGGCTTCCTTGCGACCTGAGTCTTGCGAAGACTCAGGTCGAAGCGGCCAGCACTGTGGCAGCCAGGCCGGCCTGATCGACGAGAGCCTGGTCGCGCAGCTCGACCAGGTCGGCGACGGTGTGGGCCGTCAGCAGCTCCGGCCGGCCCGTCGAGCCACTCGAGAACCTGCTGGTGCCGGGGCGCCGGTGGAGGTGACTGCACCACGCGAGGCCGGCGCTCCTGCGCTCGTCGTAGAGGTCGTACATGGGTGCTCCTTCGCGTGGTTGAGGTGATCTGTCACGCTGGCACTCAAGACCGACAATGGGGTTCGGTTGTCCACAGGTCACCCGCCATGCCGCCCATCCACAGGGGCCATCGGGAGTGGCGGACTGGTTTTCACGCGCTACGGTGGCCGCGCACTGGGGTCCAGGCACCGTGGATCCGAGGCATCAGGGAGCAGGAGAAACGCACGTGGCACACAAGCTCGTCATCGTCGAGTCGCCCAAGAAGGCGCAGATGATCGGCGGCTACCTCGGCAGCGGGTATGTCGTCGAGTCGTCCATCGGTCACATCCGCGACCTGCCCAACAACGCTGCTGACACCCCGGCCAGGATCAAGGACAAGCCCTGGGGCCGGCTCGCCGTCGACGTCGACAACGGCTTCGAGCCCTACTACGTCGTGCCGCGTGACAAGAAGAGCCACATCGCGAAGCTGAAGAAGCTGCTCAAGGACGCCGACGAGCTCTACCTCGCCACCGATGAGGACCGCGAGGGTGAGGCCATCGCCTGGCACCTCCTCGACGAGCTCGCCCCCAAGGGCATCCCGGTCAAGCGGATGGTCTTCCACGAGATCACCAAGTCCGCGATCCTGGCCGCGGCCGACGCGCCCCGTGAGCTCGACATGGACCTCGTCGAGGCCCAGGAGACGCGCCGCATCCTCGACCGCCTCTACGGCTACGAGGTCTCGCCCGTCCTCTGGCGCAAGGTCATGTCCGGCCTGTCCGCCGGCCGCGTCCAGTCCGTCGCGACCCGGCTCGTGGTCGACCGCGAGCGCGAGCGGATGAAGTTCAAGGTCGCCTCCTACTGGGACCTCGAGGGCACCTTCGACGCCGGCAGCTCGCACGAGCAGCGGATGTTCCCGGCCAAGCTGCACTCGCTGGACGGCGCCCGCGTCGCTCGCGGTGCCGACTTCGGCCAGGACGGCGTGATCAAGAAGGAAGGCATCGTCCACCTCGACCGCGCCCGCGCCGAGTCGCTCGTTGCCGCGCTCGCGGACACGACGTACGACGTCCGGTCCGTCGAGTCCAAGCCCTACCGCCGCTCGCCCTACGCGCCCTTCCGCACCACGACCCTGCAGCAGGAGGCCGGGCGCAAGCTCGGCATGAGCTCCAGCGTCACGATGTCGGTCGCGCAGCGCCTCTACGAGGGCGGCTACATCACCTACATGCGTACCGACTCGACCACGCTGTCGGGCACGGCCATCAACGCCGCCCGGGCCCAGGTGCAGGAGCTGTACGGCGCCGAGTACCTCCCCGACGCCCCGCGCACCTATGCCTCCAAGGTCAAGAACGCGCAGGAGGCCCACGAGGCGATCCGCCCCGCCGGCGACTCCTTCCGCACGCCCGCCCAGACCGGCCTGACCGGCGACCAGTTCCGCCTCTACGAGCTGGTCTGGATGCGCACGGTCGCGTCGCAGATGAAGGACGCCACGGGTCAGTCCGTGTCGATCCGCGTCGGCGGCGCCGCCTCGACCGGCGAGGACGCCGTCTTCTCCGCGAGCGGTCGCGTCATCACGTTCCACGGTTTCCTGAAGGCCTACGTCGAGGGCACCGACGACTCCTCGCAGCGCGACGACCAGGAGACCCGCCTCCCCAACCTGACCGAGGGGGAGGCCGTCTCGGCCGCCTCGATCCAGGCCGCGGGCCACGAGACGAAGCCGCCGGCTCGCTACACCGAGCCGACGCTGATCAAGGAGCTCGAAGAGCGCGAGATCGGCCGCCCGTCGACGTACGCCTCGATCATGGGCACGATCGTCAACCGCGGCTACGTCTACAAGAAGGGCTCGGCGCTCGTCCCGGCCTGGCTGGCGTTCTCCGTCGTGCGACTGCTCGAGGACCACTTCCCGCGACAGATCTCCTACGAGTTCACCGCCCGCATGGAAGACGTCCTCGACGACATCGCCGGTGGCCGCCGCGACCGCAAGACCGAGCTGGCGGAGTTCTACTTCGGCGCCGGCGAGGTCGCGGGCCTGCACACGCTGGTCAACGAGCT
Source organism: Nocardioides sp. (assembly GCA_039914485.1). Lineage (GTDB taxonomy): Bacteria > Actinomycetota > Actinomycetes > Propionibacteriales > Nocardioidaceae > Nocardioides. The sequence goes on along the minus strand of JBDSPC010000170.1, from coordinate 359 downwards.
CGGCGACATCGACGCCAAGGAGCTCGCGACCTTCCCGATCGGCGAGGGCATCGACCTGCGCGTCGGTCGTTACGGCCCCTACGTCGAAGGCCCCGGTCCCGAGGGCGACGAGGGCGCGCTCGTCCGGGCCAACGTCCCCGACGACCTGCCGCCCGACGAGCTGACGCTGGCCAAGGCGCGCGAGCTGCTCGCCAACCCGGCCGGCGAAGAGGCCGTGCTCGGCATCCACCCGGAGACCGGGCTCGAGGTCGTCGCCAAGAACGGGCGATTCGGTCCCTACGTCACCGAGGTGCTGCCCGAGGATGCGCCCAAGTCGGCCAAGCCGCGCACGGGTTCACTCTTCAAGTCCATGTCGCTCG
>JBDSPC010000168.1:0-11984 GCA_039914485.1 Nocardioides sp. | reverse complement strand
GCTGGGTCTTCCGCCGCGCCGACCTGCAGGTCGGCGACCTCTCGATCGACGAGGTCCTGCTGCGGATCTACGGCAGCCCGGACCACCGTCAGGTCGATGGAGTGGGCGGCGGGACGTCGACGACCAGCAAGGCCGTGATCCTTGCGCCGTCCGTGCTGGACGGCGTCGATGTGGAGTACACGTTCGCGCAGGTCGGCATTGACGAGGCCAAGGTCGACTGGGGAAGCAACTGCGGCAACTGCTCGGCTGTGGTGGCGTCGTTCGCCATCCGCGAAGGCTGGGTGCCGACGAACGACGGTGAGACCACGGTGCGTGTCTTGAACACGAACACCGACCAGCTGATCGTGCAGCGGGTGGACACACCCGGCGCCCAGCTGCTGGAGGCTGCGACCGAGAACATTCCGGGCGTCCCGTTCCCGGGTGCCCCGGTGAGGATGGGCTTCGTCGACCCGGCAGGTCGCAGCACGGGTCAGCTCTTCCCGACCGGGCGGGTGTCGGACACGATCGAGGTCGCTCAGCAGTCGGTCACGGTCACGCTCGTCGACGCGGGCGCGCCGGTGGTGGCGGTCTCCGCCGCCGACTTCGGGGTCCGAGGCGACGAGGACACCCACCAGCTCGACGCCGCACCCGGGCTCCTCGCCCGCCTGGAGCTGGTACGCCGTCAGGCCGGAGTCCTCATGGGCCTGGCCGAGTCGACTGTGCTGGTCGCCCGCGCCGTACCCAAGCTCGCGATGGTCTCCTCGCCCGTGTGCGAGGAGGACACCGACCTGACGGTGCGGATGCTGTCCATGGGCCGATTCCACCCGGCCGTGCCCGTGACCGGGTCGGTGGCACTGACCCTCGCTGCCGGCGTGCCGGGCACGGTCGTGCACGACCTGGCCCGGGGTGATGCCGCTTCCGGCCTCCGCCTCGGCACGCCCGCCGGATGTGTGACCACCTTCGTCGAGGAGCACGACTCGGTCCCGGTCGTCGGGGTGGTCCGGACCTACCGGCGCCTCGCGCACGGATCCGTGCTGCTCGCGGACCCTCCGCTCCTGCCCTCGAGCTCGGCATGACCAACCACCCACTTGACATCGCGCCCTCGTGCGCGGCTCCCTTCACCTGGAGGAACTGATGAACCAACATGGCACCGATGAAGATGTCGAGATGGCCGTGACGCCCGCGGCAACCCCTGCGCTGGAGCCGGAAGCGCCGGCGCCGGATCGCAAGGTTGCCGGCAGCATCGTGGCCGGCTTCGTCGCGCTGGCGGTGGGTGTGTCCGTCCTCGGCGGCGATCTGCTGAACCCAGCTGCCTCGACCGCTGACGGCGACTACGCCGGGGAAACCGTCACGATGATGATTCCCCTCGCGGAGGGCGGTGGCACGGACACGTGGGCACGCTTCGTCGGGTCCGCGCTCACCGAGAAGGTGCCTGGTTCTCCGGGACTCGCTCCCGAGAACGACGACGGCGGGGAGGGCATCCTCGGCACCAACCACTTCATGACCTCCGCCAGGCCTGACGGCACCGAGGTGCTCGTCAGCACCGCGTCCACCGTGGTGCCCTACCTGCTCAACGTCCCGGCCGTGAACTACGACTTCAGCGAGTTGCGGCCGATCCTGGCCAACGGCACCGGTGCCGTGGTCTACGCCCGGTCGAAGGCGGGCGTCGACGGGGTCGAGGACCTCATCGACCGGGACGAGCCGCTCATCTTCGGTGGCATCGCTGCCACCGGTCTCGACCTCACGACCCTGCTCGCCTTCGACCTGCTCTCCGCCGACATCGACTCGACCTTCGGCTTCGAAGGCCGCGGTCCGGTGAACCTCGCGCTCCAGCGCGGCGAGGTCGACATCGACTACCAGACCACCTCGTCCTACGGGCCGGCAGTGGAACCGATGGTCAAGGACGGAACGGCGGTACCCCTGTTCTCGCTCGGGCAGGTCAACGAGGCGGGCGAGATCGTGCGCGATCCCAACTTCCCCGACATCCCCACGGTCGTCGAGGTCTATGAGGAGCTGTACGGCGAGCAGCCAGACCCCGAGCAACTCGCCACCTACCAGGCGATCCTGGCGCTCACGTACACGTACCAGAAGGCCATGTGGGTCCCCGAGGACACCCCCGACGAGGCGCTCGACCTCCTGCGCTCCACAGCGGAGGACATGGGAGCGGATCCGGCCTTCCAGAAGTCCGCCGCCGAAGTGCTCGGGGGGTATCCGATCGACGCCTCGGCGGACCTCGAGGAACGCATCGGTGAGGCCTACCAGGTGGACGACGACGTCCGTGCCAACGTGCTCGAGCTGCTCGAGTCGACCTACGACATCACGATCGAATGAGGACCCGATGACCGACGCAGCCTTCTCCGCACTGGCCTCATTGGCCAACCCGTCCCTGCTCATCATGCTCGCGATCGGTGTCGTGGCCGGCCTCGTGATCGGGTTGATCCCCGGCCTCGGAGGCACCGGTGCCGTCGCGATCCTGCTGCCCGTGACCTTCGGCATGGAGCCCGAGCAGGCGCTCGCCCTGCTCATCGGCGCCCTCGCCGTCGTACACACCTCCGACACCGTTGCCGCCGTCCTGCTCGGGGCGCCGGGCTCGGCCTCGGCGAGCGTGACCATGCTCGACGGTTATGCGATGGCCCGGAAGGGGGAGGCGAAACGGGCGTTGTCGCTCGCCTTCCTGTCCTCGATGGCCGGTGGCCTGATCGGCGCGGTCGGTCTGACCCTGGCCATCCCGCTGGCCCGTCCGTTGGTGCTGTCCTTCGGCAGCCCCGAGCTCTTCATGCTGACCATCCTGGGTGTCTCCCTCGCCGCCGTTCTCTCCCGAGGCAATGTCGTGAAGGGTCTGACCGCCGGGTTCCTCGGACTCCTGCTCGGCCTGGTGGGCACGTCCCCGACAACGGCGGAGGAGCGCTTCACGTTCGGCTCCCTCTTCCTGGGGGACGGGGTCTCGCTCGTCGCGGTCGCCCTTGGCATCTTCGGCCTCGCCGAGATCGCCAGCCGGGTCGGCCAGCGTCGCGTCACCGAACAGCCGGTCTCTCTCAGCGGCGGTTGGGGTGCGGGCATCCGTGAGTGGCTCACCCACTGGACACACGTCGTCCGAGGCTCACTGATCGGCATCTGGGCCGGCATCCTGCCGGGCGTCGGTGCCACGGCCGGCACCTGGCTGGCCTACGGCCAGGCCGTCGCGACGGCCAAGGACAAGCGACAGTTCGGCAAGGGCGACCCCCGTGGCATCGTCGGCCCGGAGAGCGCGAACAACTCGGTCGAGGCCGGCGACCTGATCCCGACGTTCCTCTTCGGCATCCCCGGTGGAGTGCCGTCCGCGATGCTCCTCGGGATGCTGTTGACCTACGGCATCCAGCCCGGCCCGGCGATCGTCACCGAGCACCTCGACCTGATGTACGTCATCATCTGGTGCTTCGCCATCGCCAGTGTCGCGGGCGCGTTCCTCTGCTTCCTCGCCACGCCGACGCTGGCCAAGCTCACCAAGGTGCCCTTCGCCATCCTCGGCCCGGGACTGCTCGTCGTGATGCTGCTCGGCGCCTACCAGGAGGGTGGCCAGCTCGGCGACCTGTGGGTGATGGTCGTGCTCGGTGTCATCGGGTTCTTCCTCAAGGCCACAGGTGTGCCCCGCGCACCGTTCCTCATCGGATTCGTCCTCGCCATACCGATGGAGCGCTACTACTACCTGACCACGAGCCTCTACGACAGCTCGGCCTGGATGGCACGCCCCGGCGTGCTCGTCTTCGCGGCCATCCTGGTGGTGCCGCTGCTGTGGTCGCTGGTCAAGCGATTCCGGACTGCCGGCTCCGGCGTGGCCGACGACGGCCACCGCAACGAGGCGGAGATCGACGACCCCGCGGGCGACGAGCTCGAGGGCTCGATGACAGGCACGCGTTGGTCGCTGGCCGTGGCTGTCGGCGCGGTGCTGCTCTTCGCAGGAGCGCTGGTCATCAGCGGATCGTTCTCCGACGAAGCCCAGCTCATGCCTCGCCTGGTCGCCGGCTGCGGCCTGATCGCAGCCGTGGCGCTGCTCTGGCAGGAGCGGCACAGCTGGCGGGGAGAGTCCCCGGACGCCGATGGCACTGGTGGGGTCGAGAGCACTCCCGGGTCCGGCAGCACGATGCTCGCCACCCAGGCCGAGGCACGCCTGCACACCCGACGTGATGACCTCGTGGTCGCGGCCCGGACCTTCGCCTCGATGGCGGCCTTCCTGCTCTTGGTGTCCTTGGCGGGCTATCTGGCTGCTGCGCTCGTGTTCGTCCCGATGTTCCTGCTCTACACCGCCCGTGCCAGGCCGCGGACGGCGATCATCTACACGTTGGTCCTCGGCATTGTGCTGTTGTCCCTGCCGTCGCTGCTCCCCGTCGACCTTCCCCCGGGCCTCTTCCAATGACCCGGCACCGCGACCTCGCTCCGCTCCGCACGTCGAAAGGATCGTCATGACCATCGTGGTCGCCTACGCAGACACCCCACCCGGACACGCCGCGATGAGCGCCGCAGTCGAGACGGCCACGGACGGGGAACCCGTGATCGTCGTCCTGGCCGTCCGTGGCGACGCTCCGCCGGACATGGCCAGCCTCGAGGCCCGCTGGCCCGAGCTGACCGGGCGCGTCGAGGTCGACCGAGCCGACCTCGCGGACCCCAGCGACGCCGTCGTGCAAGTCGCGCAACGACGCGACGCGCGGCTGGTGGTGCTCGGCCTCAGGCAACGCACGCCGGTCGGCAAGATGGTCTTCGGGTCCACCGCGCAACGCATCCTCCTCGATGCCACGTGCCCGGTCCTGGCTGTCAAGCCGACAAAGGCAGAGGTATGACGCGTGGGCGATGCGGCGCCAGCCGCCGTCCAGCAGCACGGCTGTAGCCGGCTCTGCCGTCAGGATCGTTGCGAAGAGCGAGGTCGTGATCTTCAGCATTGCGCGTGTTCGTGCAGGTCGAGACATCCCGCAGGTGGTCCGCGAGCATCGACCCACGCGGCCTGCGGGTTACTGATCTTCAGCGTCCTGCGACGCCCCGTTGGTCGTTGCGTTCGTCCCGTGACCTGGCGACCTTGGTCCCTACCGACCGCCGTCGCGCACGCCCACGATCGAGGAAGGACGACGAGCAGGGAGACCTACATGTGCACGTGCCGACCCGTGGGAACTCGGTCATGGACCGCCTGACGCCGCTTGCGGCCGCGTTTCTCGAGGCCGAGGACGTGGACGAATCCGCGGCCCTGGCCATCGGGTCGTTTGCCGTCTTCGAAGGACCGGCTCCCGGTTTCGAGGACTTCTTGTCGGCCATCCGTGGACGCCTCCCGCTGATCCCGCGCTACCGCCAGAGGTTGCGGCCCGTTCCTCTTGCCCTGGCTGCTCCGGCGTGGGTCGACGACCCGGGGTTCGACCTGCGCTGGCACGTGCGAAGCACGGCGCTACCGGCCCCTGGGGGCGACGACGAGGTGGCTCGACTGATGAGCCGGGTGATGTCGCGTCGGATGGACCGAACCCGACCCTTGTGGGAGTACTGGTATGTCGAGGGTCTCGCGGACGGCCGCTGGGGGTTGCTGTCGAAAGTGCACCACGCCATGGTCGACGGCGTTTCGGGGACCGATCTCTACCAGCTGGTGTTCGATCCGTCGCGGGAGCCGCGCCCCGCCGTACCGGACACGTGGGCACCCGCCGCCCCCATGTCCCCTGCTCAGTTCACCGCTGCAGCGGTCCTCGACCTGGCGACCTCGCCGGTCCGGATCGTCTCCGCGGCAGTGGGCGCCATGCGAACGCCGAGGCGGCTCGCCATCTCGACGGGATCCTCGGTCCAGGGCCTGTTGAGGCTCTCGGGCGCTGTCTGGCCGGTGCACTCCACGTCCTTGACGGGACATCTCGACGGGAGTCGACGCTATGCGTGTGTGCGCGGCAGCCTCGCCGACATCGCAGCGGTGCGTCGCGCGCACGGCGTCACCGTGAACGACGTCGCCCTGGCGGCGGTGACCGGGGGTTTCCGCCAGCTCCTCCAGTCGCGCGGAGAGACCCCCGACGCGCACGCGGTGAGAACTCTCGTCCCGGTCTCGACCCGTGCTCCGGGTGAGGAGTCGATCCCGGACAACCGGGTCTCGTTGATGTTGCCCTACCTGCCTGTGGAGATCGCCGATCCGGTCGAGCGGCTCCAGGCCGTGCATGGGCGGATTCGCGCGTTGGCGGACAGCCACGAGCCCCAGGCCGGCGGTGCCGTCACGACGCTCGCCGGATTCGGACCGTTCGCGCCGGTCGCCTGGGGCATCCGGATGGGGCTGCGGTTCCCGCAGCAGCAGATCGCCACCGTGACGACCAACGTGCCCGGCCCACGCGAGACGCTCTTCGCCCTCGGCCGGGAGGTGCAGGAGCTGCTGCCCTATGTGCCGATCGCGGACAGGGTCCGCATCGGCGTTGCGATCTTCTCCTATCGCGACGCACTGACCTTCGGGCTCACCGGCGACGAGACCGCCAGCGACCTGCAGGTGCTCGCTCAGGGCATCAGGGAGTCCCTGGCCGAGCTGGTCGCTCGCTCGGTCGCCGCGCGCTGACCGACACCTCAGGTCGGCGCCGATCGTCCCAGGGTGAGCCGGGAGAGCCGCTGGAAGGCGTTGAGAAAGCCGTCGACGATCTGCTCGTGGTCGGGGACCTGCCCGGCGTCGACGGCAATGCCGACGAACACCTTGTCGTCGTAGCTGTAGATCGTGAAGCTCATGATCTGATCGGCGGTCACGGGTGCCCACCCCATCATGCCCTCGACCCGCTGCCCGGCGATGTACAGCGGGATCTGTGGGCCCGGCACGTTGGTCAGGACGCCGATGGCACGGCTGGCCAGCAGGTCGACCGTGGCACGGTAGAGCCGCTTGTTCAGGCCCGAGATGAGCGCCTGGATGCCGAAGTCGACGACTGCTTCGTGACCGCTCTTGATCCGGTTCATCCGGCGCCGTACGACCTCGAGGGTGCGCACCGGGTCGTCGATGTTGGTGGGCAGCTCGAGCTGCACGAGGGCGAAGCTGTTGCCCAGCTCGACGGGCAGGTCGGGGTCGAACGGCTTGAGGTTGACGGGGACGTCCCAGGTCACGCTGTGGCACAGCGCGTGGTGGTCCTCCAGGTAGGTGCGCAGCGACTCGGCCAGACAGGTGACCAGCACGTCGTTCACCGTGGCCGAGGCGGCTTGGGCCACGGCCTTCACGTCCTGGAGCGCGACAGGAGGGGACCACGCGATCGACTTGCGGTCGCCGACCGTGCCACTCCAGCGGGACAGGTCATTGCGCGTCCCGAGGACGAGCTTCCGGGCAGTGTCGATGTCGCCGGGGACGGCGGACAGGAACGAGGCTCTCGATCTGACCGACCCGATCAGCGACTCGGAGAGCGTCATCGCACTGTGAGCCGTGCCGACAGGATTCGTCGCGGCCCCCCTGGTCAGTGCCAACGAGGCGCGCATCGTGTCCGTCGCTCGTGACATCACCCTGCTCGTCGTCGAAGGGCCGGCGGCGAGTGGTGGCACGGGAGCCTGCGAGGACGCCTGGTCCGGCGTCGTCGGCATCGGCGCCGTACGTGCGTCGACGGTCCCGTCCGGAGTCGTGTCGAAGACACTCAAGGTCAGCTGGACCAGGCGGATGCCGTCGGCGATGGCGTGGTGCCCCCTGAACAGCACGGCGCTCCCGCCATGGAAACCGTCCACGAGGACCGCATGCCACAGCGGCTCGTCCCGGACCAGGGGCAGGGTGCGCTGTGAGGCGATCAGCTGCTGGAGCTCCGCGTCGCCGCCGGGCTCCGGCAGCACCACGTGCTCGTAGCGGGAATCGGGGTCGGCGTCGGGCTGCTCCTCCCAGTAGCGTGCGCCGTCCTCACCGCGGACGACGATGCTGCGGAAGACCGGGTAGCGGTCCCAGAGCCGTTCCCTCGTGACTTCGCGGAAGCGATCCCAGTCGATCGGGGTCGCCGTCCAGAAGAGGCTGTCCACCACCATCAGGTTGCCCGGCTTGTCCATCTCCAGCCACAGGGCGTCCTGCACGCCCAACCGCTGCCGTTCGCTCATGGCCACACTCCTGCTTCGACTTCCTCCATCGTGGTGCGACGCGAGTGGACTCGGCAGGGACGAACGTCACGAGTTCGCAGGACGGTGGTGTCCGATTTCCGCTGGATCGCGTGTCCGGTTTCCGCCAGACTCGTCCTCATGCAACGCACCGACCTCGATCCGGAGTCCTGCTATCGGGCCGTGAAGAGCAAGGACCGCCGCTTCGACGGCGTCTTCTACACCTGCGTCGCCACCACCGGGATCTACTGTCGCCCGAGCTGCCCGGCGCGCACCCCGGGATTCGCCAACGTCACGTTTCGACCGACCGCGGCCGCCTGCCAGGGAGCCGGCTTCCGTGCCTGCAAGCGCTGCCTGCCCGATGCGACGCCGGGCAGCCCCGACTGGGACGTCGCCGCCGACGTGGCGGGTCGCACGATGCGACTGATCGCCGACGGGCTGGTCGACCGCGAGGGAGTGGACGGGCTGGCCGCCCGTGTCGGCTACACGCCGCGCCACCTCGGACGCCTGCTCACCCACGAGCTCGGCGCCGGCCCGCTGGCCCTCGCCCGAGCCCGGAGGGCGCAGACCGCGCGGATCCTGATCGAGACGACCGACATGAGCTTCGCCGACGTGGCCTTCGCCGCCGGGTTCAGCAGCATCCGCCAGTTCAACGAGACGGTGCGCGAGGTGTATGCCGTGTCGCCGACCGAGCTCCGCGGGCGACGTGGTCGTCCCGCGGTCGCCGACGGCACCGTTGTGATGCGACTGCCCGTGCGGACTCCGTACGCCGGCACCGAGCTGCTCGACTTCCTCGCCCTGCGCGCGATCCCCGGAGTGGAGGTCATCGACGGCGAGACCTACGCCCGGACCCTCGCGCTCCCGCACGGCCCCGGCACGATCCGGCTCACGTTGCCCGACGTGCCTGAGGAGGGGACGACGGCGTTCGTCCGCGCGGAGCTCGCGCTGACCGACCTGCGCGACACGTCCGCCGCCGTCGAGCGGGCGCGACGGCTCCTCGACGCCGACTGCGACCCGATGGCGGTGGCCGACGCGTTCGCCGGCGACCGGATGCTCGGCCCGCTCGTCCGCAGGACGCCGGGGTTGCGGGTTCCCGGCCATGTCGACGGCAACGAGATCGCCGTACGCGCCGTGCTCGGACAGCAGGTCAGCGTGGCCGGTGCGCGCACTGTCGCATCCCGGCTGACACAGGAGCACGGCGTCGAGATCCAGACGACTGTGCCCGGGCTGACCCACCTGTTCCCGAGCATGGAGGCGATCGCCGCGATCGATCCGGAGGACCTGCCGATGCCGCGTGCTCGTGGTCGCGCCCTGACCGGGCTGTGCGCCGCGCTGGCCGAGAAGGTCGTCGTCCTCGACCGAGGTGATGACCGCGACGCCGTACGCGCCGGGCTCCTCGACCTGCCCGGGATCGGACCCTGGACCGCCGACTACATCGCGATGCGCGCCCTCGGGCACCCCGATGTCTTCCTCGCCACCGACCTCGGCACACGCGATGCACTCGAGCGACTCGGTGCCCCGGCCGATCTCGACACGGACGCGTGGCGCCCTTGGCGCTCCTACGCACAGACCTATCTCTGGCACTCTCTCTCGCAACCTCAAGGAGACAACTGACATGTGGACCGTGTTGCCCTCACCCATCGGCGACCTGCGGATCATCGAGCGCGACGGCAAGATCAGCGCCATCGAGTTCTCCCCGTTCAGGCAGCCCGCCGACGGCCGCCCGCTGGGCGACCGCGGCGACGACCACCCGGTCCTGGCCGAGGCGGTCCGTCAGCTCAGGGCCTACTTCGCCCGTGAGCTCACCGACTTCGACCTGCCGCTCGCGCCGCGCGGCAGTGACTTCCAGCAACGCGTCTGGGAGCAGCTCACCAAGATCTCGTACGGCGAAACGGCGTCCTACGGACAGGTCGCCGGTCGCCTCGGCTTGACCAACGCGGCCAGCCGGGCAGTCGGCACGGCGAACGGGCGCAACCCCATCCCGATCGTCATCCCGTGCCACCGCGTGATCGGCGCTGACGGCACACTGACCGGCTACGCGGGCGGGATCGACCGCAAGCAGACGCTGCTCGAGCTGGAGCAGGACGCGCTGTTCTGACCCGTCAGGCGGGCGCACCGGCATCGCGGAGACCGATGAGGTCTGCCACGGTCGCGAGTCCGGCCGATGTCACGCGGGCTGTGAAGGGCGAAGCGCCTGACCGATCGCCGCACCGACCACGGCCGGCCCGAGCACCAGGCTCGCCGTGAACGGGATCGTGAAGGCGTCGTGCGTGAGCAGCTCGATGGCGCTCATGCTGGCGTCGGCCTCGATCACCGCGCGCGCGACGAGCCAGCCGATGGAGAAGACCGCGGCCACGATCGCCCAGATCAGGATCGCCTGCGTGAGGTCGCGACGGCGACCGTCGACGAACGCCCAGGCGAAGCTGGCCAACACGATGACGGTGAACGCCAGCAGCCCGGCACCCAGCGCGTCACCACCGAGCCCGTCGGCGAGCTCGAGGGCGAGGTAGAAGGCGGCCAGCACTGCGGCGTACACGCCGGTGCGGACCAGGGCTGGGACGACGACGGTGCTCATCTCCCGGTCAACGCCCTGCTCAGTCGGCGGCCGCGCGCCGCAGCGACTCGGACAGCCGATCGGCAGCAGCGAGTACGGCGGGCGCGTGCATGCGACCGGGCTGGCGTGACAGGCGCTCGAGCGGACCGGAGACCGAGACCGCGGCGATGATCTTGCCGCCTGGGGAGCGCACGGGAGCGGACACCGAGGCGACGCCCTGCTCGCGCTCGCCGATCGACTGGGCCCAGCCGCGCCGACGGATGCCGGACAGCGCGGTGGCGGAGAAGGCGGCGTTGAGGAGGCCGCGGTGCATGCGCTCCGGGTCCTCCCATGCGAGCAGCACCTGGGCGGCCGAGCCGGCGCGCATCGTGAGCTGGGAGCCGATCGGGATCGTGTCACGCAGGCCGGAGGGGCGCTCGGCGGCGGCGACGCAGACGCGGTGGTCGCCCTGGCGGCGCCAGAGCTGGGCGGACTCGCCCGTGATGTCGCGCAGGCGGGCGAGCACGGGACCGGCGGCGGCGAGCAGTCGGTCCTCGCCGGCGGCGGCGGAGAGCTCGGCCAGCCGGGGGCCGAGCACGAAGCGTCCCTGCATGTCGCGGGCCACGAGGCGGTGGTGCTCGAGCGCGACGGCGAGCCGGTGCGCGGTGGGTCGGGCGAGGCCCGTGCCGGCGACGAGACCGGCGAGCGTGGCCGGTCCGGCCTCGAGGGCCGAGAGCACCAGGGCGGCCTTGTCGAGCACGCCGACTCCGCTAGAGTTGTCCATATGGCAATACTGCCGTCTCAGATCATGGGATGCAAGCGGTAGTGTCGGAGACCACCCGCCGCCCGGTGATCCCGGCGGCGCCGTACCAAACCAATCTCTCACGCGAGAAGGAGCAAGACATGGGCAAGACCCTGGCCGAGAAAGTGTGGGACGAGCATGTTGTTCGTAGTGCCACCGGGGAGCCCGACCTTCTCTACATCGATCTCCACCTGATCCACGAGGTCACCTCGCCGCAGGCGTTCGACGGACTGCGGCTCGCGGGCCGCCAGGTCCGCCGTCCCGACCTGACGCTGGCGACCGAGGACCACAACGTCCCGACGATCGACTGGGACAAGCCGATCGCCGACCCCGTCTCCAAGACGCAGGTCGACACCCTGCGCAAGAACTGCGCCGAGTTCGGCGTGCGCCTGCACCCGCTCGGAGACGTCGAGCAGGGCATCGTGCACGTCGTCGGCCCGCAGCTCGGCCTGACCCAGCCCGGCATGACGATCGTGTGCGGCGACAGCCACACCTCGACCCACGGTGCGTTCGGCGCGATCGCGTTCGGCATCGGCACCTCCGAGGTCGAGCACGTGCTGGCCACGCAGACCCTGATGCAGGCCAAGCCGAAGACGATGGCCGTGACCATCAACGGCAGCCTGCCCGCCGGCGTCACGGCCAAGGACA